>NZ_JBEYKR010000025.1:0-56718 GCF_040703535.1 Streptomyces sp. NPDC007346 | reverse complement strand
CAACGAAAAACGCAACTCGATCACCAAGATCGAACTGCGCACCCGGGCGCGTATCGTCATTCTGCCGAACGACCACCTGGAAACCCCGCATTTCGCCCAGGCGCGCGAGGCGCTGGGCCCGACGGACCCGGCGGGCGGCGGCGGCAGGAGCGGCCCCGGCCGGTCCGCCGGCGGCCGTCACACGGTGGCCGGTTCCGGCGGGCGCGGCTCCACGGCGACCGGGCCGGAGGGTTACGGACCGGAAGGTTACGGACCGGAGGGTTACGGGCCCGAGGGTTACGGGCCGGACGGTCACGGAACCGGCCACCGTGGCCCGGACGGCGACCGCCCCGGCGGCCACCGGACCGACGCGTACGGCGAAGAGGCCCACGGCGGCGACGGACGCACCCCCTCCGCCCCCGGCCGGCGCGGTGCCGGGCCCTCGGTCCCGCAGCAGCGGCAGGGCGGACGTCGGGCGGACGCGAAGCGGGGCGGCGGCGTGTCGGGCCGGGCCGCCGACGGCCGCGGCAGGGCGGCCATGCTCGCCGTCGGCGCGGCCGGAGCCCTGATCGTGATCGTCGGCGCCGTGATGCTCGCGCCCGGCGGCGACGAGCCCGCCAAGGCCACCCCGCCCCCGACGGCCGCGCCCACGACGAAGGAACCCGCCGCCGAACTGCCCGTCGGCGTCGAGTGCCGGGGCGCCGACTGCGCCGGACAGAACCCCGAGGCGATGGGGTGCGGCGGCGACTACGCCCGTACGGTCTCCACCGCCGAGGTCGGCGGTGCCCGCGTCGAGGTCCGGTACAGCGAGGTCTGCTCCGCCGCCTGGGCCCGGCTCACCGAGGCGGGCCTCGGCGACACCGTGACGATCACCGGGGGCGCGGAGGCGGACGGGCAGGACAGCGAGGTCATGGGGGCCACGGAGGCGTACACCCCGATGGTCGCGGTGGAGAAGGCGGCCGACGCCAAGGCCTGCGCGACGCTCACCTCCGGCACGCAGGGGTGCACGGCCTGAGGCCCGCACGGTCTGAGGCCTGCGCGGTCTGAGGCCTGCACGGTCTGAGGCCGTCAGAACGGCGCGCACCGCACCGCACCCAACCGCACCGCGCCGTGCGTGCGGTGAGTGACCGGCTGTGCGCGCCACCACAGGGGGCCGGGCGGCCCGGCCCGGCCGGGTCCGATAGCCTGGCCGCCGGATATCTCTTCACGTCAAGATTCGTCGGAAGACGCGTCGGGGCGCGAAGGGGTCTCCCGCACCAGGGTCCGGCACCAGGGGCCGGGACCCCCACCGCCAGCTGTCTAACGGAGACCGCCATGACCCGCACTCCCGTGAATGTCACCGTGACCGGCGCTGCCGGCCAGATCGGCTACGCGCTGCTCTTCCGCATCGCCTCCGGCCACCTGCTCGGCCCGGACGTGCCGGTCAACCTGCGCCTCCTGGAGATCCCGCAGGGCCTCAAGGCCGCCGAGGGCACCGCGATGGAGCTCGACGACTGCGCCTTCCCGCTGCTGCGCGGGATCGAGATCACCGACGACCCGAACGTCGGCTTCGCCGGTGCGAACGTGGCCCTGCTCGTCGGCGCCCGCCCCCGTACCAAGGGCATGGAGCGCGGCGACCTGCTCGCCGCCAACGGCGGCATCTTCAAGCCGCAGGGCAAGGCGATCAACGACAACGCCGCGGACGACATCAAGGTCCTCGTCGTCGGCAACCCGGCCAACACCAACGCGCTCATCGCGCAGGCCGCCGCCCCGGACGTACCGGCCGAGCGCTTCACCGCGATGACCCGCCTGGACCACAACCGCGCGATCTCGCAGCTGGCCGCCAAGACCGGCGCCGCCGTCTCCGACATCAAGAAGCTGACGATCTGGGGCAACCACTCGGCCACCCAGTACCCCGACATCTTCCACGCGGAGATCGCCGGCAAGAACGCCGCCGAGACCGTCGACGACGAGGTGTGGCTCGCCGACACCTTCATCCCGACCGTCGCCAAGCGCGGCGCCGCGATCATCGAGGCCCGTGGCGCGTCCTCGGCCGCCTCGGCCGCCAACGCCGCCATCGACCACGTGCACACCTGGGTCAACGGCACCGCCGAGGGCGACTGGACCTCGATGGGCATCCCGTCGGACGGCTCCTACGGCGTCCCCGAGGGCATCATCTCCTCGTTCCCGGTCACCACGAAGAACGGTGTCTACGAGATCGTCCAGGGCCTGGACATCAACGAGTTCTCCCGTACGCGCATCGACGCGTCGGTCAAGGAGCTGACCGAGGAGCGCGACGCGGTCCGCGAGCTCGGCCTGATCTGATCCGGCCCGCACCCGCACCACACCGGACGCCCCTGGCAGCACACGCTGCCGGGGGCGCTCGGCGTCCGGGGCCCGTGCGGCCTACCGCAGCCGCCGCGCCGCCTCCCGCGCCGCCGCCACCGCCAGTCGCTGGAGGCCGGGGCCGAACGTGATGCGGGCCGCGCCCAGTTCGCCCAGCCGGCGGACGGCCGGGGCGTCCGGCGTACCGAAGGCGTTGACCGGCACGGGCACGGCGGCGGCCAGTGCGGGCAGGTCCTCGGGCGGGGCGGCGATCGGGTACACGCCGTCGGCGCCCGCCGCCGCGTAGCGCCGGGCCCGGTCGAGCGCGTCCGCCGTACGGTCCGTACCGGCGGGTGCCTCGCGGAGATAGGTGTCGGTACGGGCGTTGAGGAAGAGGCGGTCGCCCGCCGCCTGGCGGAAGGCGGCCGGCCGGTCGGCCTGGTGGCCCGGGTCCAGCAGGACGCCGTCCACCGAGTCCTCCAGGTTGCAGCCGACGGCCCCCGCCTCCAGGAGCCGTTCCACCAGCTCCTTCGGCTCCAGCCCGTAACCGGCCTCGATGTCCGCCGACACGGGTACGGAGACCGCGCGGACGATCCGGGCCACGGCGGCGAACATCTCGTCCGCCGGGGTCCGCCCGTCCTCGTGGCCGAGCGAGGCGGCGACGCCCGCGCTCGGGGTCGCCAGCGCCGGGAACCCGGCCTCCTCCAGCGCCCGCGCGCTCGCCGCGTCCCACGGCCCCGGCAGTACCAGCGGGTCGTCGGCGGCGCGGCCGTGGTGCAGGGCGCGGAAGACGGAGACGGGGCCGGCCATGGGGTTCTCCTCGGGGGCGGGGGCGGCGGTCAGTGCTTGATGTCGCCGGGTGTGTAGTGGCCGGGGACCTGCCGGGTGGCGACCCCGAAGCGGTTCCAGGCGTTGATCACCGTGATCGCGGCGATCAGCCGGGCCAGTTCGGCCTCCTCGAAGTGTTCGGCGGCCCGCGCGTAGACGTCGTCCGGGACGAATCCGTCGGTCAGGACGGTGACGGCCTCCGTCAGCTCGATCGCCGCGATCTCCTTCTCCGTGTAGAAGTGGCGCGACTCCTCCCAGGCGCTCAGCTGGATGATCCGCTCGACGCTCTCGCCCGCCGCGAGGGCGTCCTTGGAGTGCATGTCCAGGCAGAGCGCGCACTTGTTGAGCTGCGAGGCCCGGACCTTCACCAGCTCCAGCAGCAGCGGGTCGAGCCCTTTGCGCGAGGCGGCGTCGAGGCGGATCATCGCCTGGAAGACCTCGGGGACCAGCTCGGTCCAGGGCAGGCGGGCGGAGTGCTCGGGGGCGTACGGAGTGTCCGTGTGGGTGTGGTGCGCGGTTGTTGTCACGGCATCGACGCTACGGGCCCGGTGGCTCCCCGGTATGGTCCATTTCCATGACGGATTCCTGGGCCACTTTCGGCGCCGACCTGCACCTCGAACCCGTCGGTGCGGGGCTGCGCAGCGGGCTGATGGAGGCCCTGCGGGAGGCGGTGCGCAGCGGGCGGCTGGCCCCCGGCACCCGGCTGCCGTCCTCCCGGGCGCTCGCCGCCGACCTGGGCATCGCCCGCAACACGGTCGCCGACGCCTACGCCGAACTCGTCGCCGAGGGCTGGCTCACCGCCCGCCAGGGCTCCGGGACCCGGGTCGCGCAGCGGGCCGCACCGCGCCGGGCCGACCCGGTGGCGGCCCGCACCCGGCAGGCCCGGCCCCGGACCGGCCACAACCTGAAACCGGGCTCCCCGGACGTGTCCTCCTTCCCGCGCACCGCCTGGCTCCGGGCGGCCCGCAAGGCGCTCGTCGCGGCGCCCGACGAGGCGTTCGACTACGGCGACCCGCGCGGGCGCCGCGAACTGCGCACGGTGCTGGCCGAGTACCTGGCCCGCGCCCGGGGGGTCCACGCCGACCCGGAGCGCATCGTGATCTGCTCCGGCTTCGTCCACGGGCTGACGCTGCTGGGCACGGTCCTCCACCGGCGCCGGACGCGGGACGTCGCCGTCGAGTCGTACGGGCTCGGCCTGCACCGCGGCCTCATCGCCGGCGCCGGGCTCGCCACCCCCCGCCTGGAGCTGGACCACCTGGGTTCGCGGACCGGGGAGCTGGCCGCGATGCGCGGTACGGGGGCGGTCCTGCTGACCCCGGCGCACCAGTTCCCCACCGGCGTACCGCTCCACCCGGACCGGCGGGCCGCCGCCGTCGACTGGGCGCGGGCCGGCGGGGGGCTGATCCTGGAGGACGACTACGACGGGGAGTTCCGCTACGACCGGCAGCCCGTCGGGGCGTTGCAGGGACTCGACCCCGAACGGGTCGTCTACCTCGGCACCGCCTCCAAGTCGCTCGCCCCCGGCCTGCGCCTGGGCTGGATGGTGCTGCCCCGGGGCCTGGTGGCGGAGGTCGTGGCGGCGAAGGGCGCGTTCGACCGGATGTCCGGCACCATCGACCAGCTGACGCTCGCGGAGTTCATCGCCTCGGGGGCGTACGACCGGCATGTGCGCTCCATGCGGCTGCGCTACCGGCGCCGCCGCGACCAGCTCGTCGCGGCGCTCGCCGACCGCGTGCCGGGCATCGAGGTCAGCGGCATCGCGGCCGGGCTGCACGCGGTCCTCGAACTCCCCGCGGGCACCGAGCGCGCGGTGGTCCAGGCGGCGGCCATGCAGGGCCTGGCGCTGGAGGGCCTGGCGAACTACCGGCACCCCGACGCCCCGGCCGGGCGCGACGCGCTGGTGATCGGCTACGGCTCCCCGTCGGAGAGCGCCTGGACGGGCGCGCTGGACGCGCTGTGCCGGGTGCTGCCCCAGGAGGTGTCCGGCACTTCCGCGTGAGCCGGCGGGCCGCGACGGGCGCCGTGACCGCGTGGGGCGCGGCGAGCGCGGTCCCACCCTCCGGCTTCCGAACCGGCGTACCGTACACCTATTCTGACAACCAGTCCGGTGGCGGGACGAGAGGTGAGAGGCGCCGGACGGGTACGACGCATGGCGCACGACGCACGGGGGAGAACTGAACATGGCCCATCGGAGGCTGAGGTCGAGCACGGTCGTGCTCGGCGGTATGGGGCTGCTCGCCCTGGCGATCACATCCTGCGGATCGGAACCGGACCGGCGCTGCGCCGACCGGTCGACCCGCGAGGCCCTGCCCAGTTACGAGTGCCGGGGCGGCGGCGGGGGCGGATCCACGGGCGGCGGCGGCTCCGGCGGAGGCCGGGGCTCGTACTACTACGGCGGCAGCACCAGCAGCTACGACGGCAAGGTCCAGGGCGGCAGCTTCGACAAGTCGGCGGTCGACCGGGGCGGCTTCGGCTGCACCAAGTCCGGCGGGGGCTGAGCCGATGGAGCGCCGCACCGTCGAACCGCGCCCCGGCTGGCAGGAGACCGTCGAGTCGCAGGGGCTGGTCTACCCGCTCACCCGCTACCCGGACGGGTCCCTGCGCCCGTACTGGGACGAGAGCGCCTACTACGTCTTCTCCCTGCCCGAGGTCGAGGCGCTGGAGGAGACCGTCGAGGAGCTGCACACGATGAGCCTGGCCGCCGCCGCGCACATCGTGGCGAAGGATCGTTTCGCCGATCTCGGGATCACCGACCCGCGACTGGCCGCTCTGGTCGCCGACTCCTGGCACCGCCGCGCCGAACTGCCGTCCGTCTACGGGCGGTTCGACCTGCGGTACGACGGCAGCGGCCCGGCGGTGATGCTGGAGTACAACGCCGACACCCCGACCTCGCTGGTCGAGGCCGCCGGCGCGCAGTGGTTCTGGATGGAGGAACGGTTCCCCGGCGCCGACCAGTGGAACTCCCTGCACGAACGGCTGGTGGACGCCTGGAGGCGGCAGGCGCCCCTGCTGCCGCCGGGCCCGCTGCACTTCGCGCACTCGGAGGGCGACGAGGCCGGCGAGGACCTGATGACGGTCGCGTATCTGCGCGAGACCGCCCAGCAGGCCGGGATCGAGACCGAGGCCCTGTCCGTGGAGGAGATCGGCTGGGACCGGCTGAGCGGCCGGTTCGTCGACGACCGGCTCCGCTTCATCCGCAGCTGCTTCAAGCTCTACCCGTGGGAGTGGCTGACCACGGACCGCTTCGGGCCGCAGGTGCTGGACACCCTCGACAACGGCGGCGGCTCCGGCACCACCTGCTGGATCGAGCCCGCCTGGAAGATGCTGCTCTCCAACAAGGCGCTGCTGGCGATCCTGTGGGAGCTGTACCCGGGCCACCCCAACCTGCTGCCCGCCTATCTCGACGGCCCCCGCGAGCTGGCCGGGCCCGGCGGGGCGGGGTACGTCTCCAAGCCGCTGCTCGGCCGCGAGGGCGCCGGGGTCGACCTCCACGGCCCCGGCTCCCCGGCGGTCCCGCGCGAGGAGCCGTGCTGCTACCAGGAGCTGGCACCGCTGCCCGACGTCGACGGCAACCGGGTGGTGCTCGGGGCGTGGGTGGTGGAGGACGAGGCGGCCGGGCTCGGCATCCGGGAATCGGCGGGGCCGGTCACGGACGAGTACGCCCGCTTCCTGCCCCACGTCATCCTCTGAGACCTCGCGTCGTCCTGTGGGGCCTCGCGTCGGCCTCTGGGACTTCGCGTCGTTCTATTGGGACCGCACGTCGTCCTCTGGGACCGCACGTCGTCCTCTGGGACCGCACGTCGTCCTCCGGGACCGCACGTCGTCCTCCGGGACCCCGCGTCGTCCTCTGAGACCCCACGTCATCCTCCGGGACCTAAGGGGTCAGCACCGTCCGCAGCCGGTCCAGACCCCAGTCCAGGTCCTCCTTGGAGATCACCAGCGGCGGGGCGATCCGGATCGTCGAGCCGTGGGTGTCCTTCACCAGCACCCGCTCCTCCAGCAGCCGCTCGGAGATCTCCCGCCCGGTGCCGAGGGCGGGCGTGACGTCGACGCCCGCCCACAGCCCCCGGCCGCGTACCGCCTCCACCGCACCGCCCCCGGTCAGCAGCCCCAGCTCCCGGTGCAGATGGTCGCCCAGCTCGGCGGCGCGCTCCTGGTACTCGCCGGTCCGCAGCATCGCGATCACCTCCAGCGCCACCGCACACGCCAGCGGGTTGCCGCCGAACGTGGAGCCGTGCTCGCCCGGCCTGAACACCCCGAGCACGTCCGCCGAGGAGACGACGGCCGACACCGGCACCACCCCGCCGCCGAGCGCCTTGCCCAGCAGGTACATGTCCGGCACCACGCCCTCGTGCTCGCACGCGAAGGTCTTCCCGGTACGCCCCAGCCCCGACTGGATCTCGTCCGCGATGAAGAGCACGTTCCGCTCCCGGGTCAGCTCCCGCACCCCGGGCAGATAGCCGGCCGGCGGCACCAGCACCCCGGCCTCGCCCTGGATCGGCTCGATCAGCACCGCCACGGTGTTCTCCGTCATCGCCTCCCGGAGCGCGGTGAGATCCCCGTACGGCACGATCTCGAACCCCGGGGTGTACGGGCCGTAGTCGGCCCGCGCCTCCGGATCGGTGGAGAAGCTGACGATCGTCGTCGTGCGGCCGTGGAAGTTGTCCGAGGCGACGATGATCTTCGCCATCCCGTCCGGCACGCCCTTGATCCGGTAGCCCCACTTCCGGGCGGTCTTCACCGCCGTCTCCACGGCCTCCGCCCCGGTGTTCATCGGCAGCACCATCTCCATGGAGCACAGCTCGGCCAGCCGCGTACAGAAGTCGGCGAACCGGTCGTGGTG
This sequence comes from Streptomyces sp. NPDC007346, assembly GCF_040703535.1. NCBI lineage: Bacteria > Bacillati > Actinomycetota > Actinomycetes > Kitasatosporales > Streptomycetaceae > Streptomyces > Streptomyces sp. NPDC007346. The sequence continues at coordinate 48,764 of NZ_JBEYKR010000025.1, read as the reverse complement.
GAAGGCCCGGGAGGTCAGCGTCACCCGCTCCAGCTGGGCCTTGGCCGCGTCGATCAGCCGGCGGTTGCCGTGACCGAAGTTGAGCGCCGAGTACCCGGCGAGCAGATCGAGGTAGCGGCGCCCCTCGACATCGGTCATCCAGGCACCCTCCGCCGAGGCCACGACGACCGGCAACGGGTGGTAGTTGTGCGCGCTGTGCGCCTCGGCGGAGGCGATGGCAGTTTCCGTGGTCGACACGGGATCTCCGTTCGTCGTGCGGCGTGGGCGGTGGTGGTGCCCACTTTGTATCGTCGGTCGCATCCGGCGCGGGGAAACCTTCAGTTCCCGGCGCGCCCGCCCGCGCGCACTCCGGCGGCCGGAATGTGCGCTTCGTCTCAGGTGCGCGCTCCTGGGGCGTGAGCGGCCCCCGTACCCGAGCGGGTGCGCCCCCGCTGCGCCCCGCACCGGCTGCCGGAGATCGCCCCCGCACCTGAGACAATGGGCCCATGGCCTCTGATCGCCCCGCGCTCTCCACCGACCAGCCGCAGACGGGCAGCACCGGCGTGCCCGCCCGTCCGCGCGTGCTCTCCGGGATCCAGCCCACCGCCGGCTCGTTCCACCTCGGCAACTACCTCGGCGCGGTGCGCCAGTGGGTGGCGCTGCAGGAGACCCACGACGCCTTCTACATGGTCGTGGACCTGCACGCGATCACGGTGCCGCAGGACCCCGCCCAGCTGCGGGCCAACACCCGGCTCGCCGCGGCGCAGCTGCTCGCGGCCGGCCTGGACCCGGAGCGGTGCACGCTCTTCGTCCAGAGCCATGTGCCCGAGCACGCCCAGCTCGGCTGGGTGATGAACTGCCTCACCGGCTTCGGCGAGGCCTCCCGGATGACGCAGTTCAAGGACAAGTCCGCCAAGCAGGGCGCCGACCGCGCCACCGTAGGCCTCTTCACCTACCCCGTCCTCCAGGTCGCCGACATCCTGCTCTACCAGGCCAACCAGGTCCCGGTGGGCGAGGACCAGCGCCAGCACATCGAGCTGACCCGCGACCTCGCGGAGCGGTTCAACGGCCGGTTCGGGCAGACGTTCACCGTCCCGGCGCCGTACATCCTCAAGGAGACGGCGAAGATCTACGACCTCCAGGACCCGGCGGTCAAGATGAGTAAGTCGGCCTCCACGCCGAAGGGCCTCATCAACCTCCTCGACGACCCGAAGGCCACGGCGAAGAAGGTCAGGAGCGCGGTCACCGACACCGACACGGTGATCCGCTTCGACGAGGAGAAGAAGCCGGGCGTCAGCAACCTGCTCACGATCCTCTCCACCCTCTCCGGCAGCCCCGTCGAGGACCTGGAACGGAAGTACGAGGGCAAGGGCTACGGTGCGCTGAAGACCGACCTGGCCGAGGCCATGGTGGAATTCGTCACCCCCTTCCGGGCCCGCACCCAGGAATATCTGGACGACCCGGAGACGCTGGACTCCCTTCTGGCCAAGGGCGCGGAGAAGGCCAGGGCCGTCGCCGCCGAGACCCTGGCGCAGACGTACGACCGGATGGGCTTCCTGCCCGCCAAGCACTGAGTCCAAGGGCCCTGGCGAGATCAGGGCCGAAGGGGCCACACTTGCGGCGGCGGGTCGCGGCGCAAGGCCGGAAATCGACCATCGACGATGGAGGAGAACGACGTGGGGACCGTAACGCTCGGCGTTTCGATCGCGGTCCCGGAGCCCTACGGCAGCCTGCTCCAGGAGCGGCGCGCGAGCTTCGGGGATCCCGCCGCGTACGGCATTCCCACCCACGTCACCCTCATGCCGCCGACCGAGGCGGAGGCGGCCGACCTGCCGGCGATCGAGGCGCACCTCGACCGGATCGCCACGGCCGGCCGCCCCTTCCCGATGCGGCTCTCCGGGACCGGCACGTTCCGGCCGCTCTCCCCGGTGGTCTTCGTCCAGGTGGTCGAGGGCGCCTCGGCCTGCTCCTGGCTCCAGAAGCGGGTCCGGGACGCCTCGGGGCCGCTGGTGCGCGAGCTCCAGTTCCCCTACCACCCGCACGTCACCGTGGCGCACGGCATCTCCGAAGAGGCGATGGACCGGGCCTACGCGGAGCTCGCCGAGTACGAGGCGGCCTGGACCTGCGGCTCCTTCGCGCTCTACGAGCAGGGCGCGGACGCCGTCTGGCGCAAGATCCGGGACTTCCCGTTCGGGGCCGGGGGCGGTGCGCCCGCCGTCCCGGCCCAGAGCGGTTACTCGGTCGACGCGCCGTCGCTGCGCCCCTGAACCACCCGCCGCGTCCTCCCGGCCCTCACACCGGCAGCCGCCGGAACAGCGGGCGCGGCACGTGCCGCAGCGCCGACATCACCACCCGGAGCGAACCGGGCACCCACACCGTCTCCGAGCGCCGCCGCAGCCCCGTCACGATCGCCCCGGCGACCGCCTCCGGGGTGGTGGAGAGCGGCGGCTCCGGCTGCCCGGTCATCGCCCGTGTCCGTACGGTTCCGGGGCGCACGACCAGCACCTGTACGCCGGTGCCCTGGAGCGCGTCCCCGAGCCCCTGGGCGAAGGCGTCGAGCCCCGCCTTGCTGGAGCCGTAGATGAAGTCGGCCCGCCGGGCGCGTTCCCCGGCCACCGAGGACAGCACCACCAGCGAACCGTGCCCCTGCGCCTGGAGTGCGCCGGCGCACACCAGCCCGGCGGAGACCGCCCCCGTGTAGTTGGTCTGGGCGACCTGGACCGCCGCCGACGGCTCCTCCTCGTCGCGTGCCTGGTCCCCGGTGATCCCGAACGCCATCAGCACCACGTCGATGTCGCCCTCCGCGAAGACCTTCCCGAGCACCTCCTCGTGCGTGGCCGTGTCCAGCGCGTCGAAGGCGACCGTACGGACGTCGGCGCCCCGGTCGCGCAGCTCGACGGCGGCCGCTTCCAGGGCGGGGGAGGGGCGGCCGGCCAGCCGGACGCGGCGGGTGCGCAGGGCGGTCAGGCGGCGCGCGGTGGCCAGGGCGATCTCGGAGGTGCCGCCGAGGACGAGCAGGGACTGCGGGGCACCGAAGGCGTCCTTCACGGAACACTCCTGTTCAGGGGGAACTTACGTACGTACAGGGGCAGGGCGGGCCGGACGGGCAGGGCGGGCCGGACGGGGTGGACGGGCCGGATGGGGTTGACGGGCCGGACTAGCCGGACGGGGTGGGCGGGGCCGGACGGAGTGGGCGGGCCGGACGGGTCACAGACCGAGCCGGCGGGCCAGGTCCGAGCGGAACGCCCCCGTCGGGTCCAGCTCCGCCCGCAGCTCCCGGAACTCCGCGAGGCGCGGGTACATCGCGGCCGCCGTCTCCGGGCGCATCCGGGCGTCCTGCGCCAGGCAGACCCGGCCCCCGGCCGCCGCCACCTCCTCGTCGAGCCCGTCCAGGAAGCGGCCGAGACCGGGCAGCGCGGCGGGCAGGCCGACGGTGAGCGCCCAGCCGGGCGCGGGGAACGACAGCCACCCCGGTGACGGGGCGCCGAGGAGCTGGAGCTCGGCCCCGAGCGCGGGGCAGCGCCGCGCCGAGAGCCGCCGAACCACCCGGCTCAGCGTCTCCTCCTGCCCGTACCCGACCGTGAACCGATAGCGCACGAGCCCGGCCCGGCCCCGCGGCCGGTCCCACGCGGGGGCGGCGTCCAGCGGGTGGAAGAAGGCGGCGGCCGTCCGTAGCTCACCGCTCCGCGCGCGGGGCGCACTCCGGTAGCGGACCTCGTCGAGGAGGGCGGTGGCGGCCGGGCCCAGCAGCCCGCCGGAGAGGGCCGACAGGGCCGACAGGGCGGCGGTCCATGGTTCGCGCTGCCGGTGAGCAGCTGTGCGCCGGGCGTGCGCCGGTAGCACGGAGAGGGGCGCATGCTCCCCCCAGGTGAGGACACCGCGCCCGGTCGCCCGGCCCCGGGCGGACAGGTCGACCCAGGCGGAGGCGTACGGCACCCGGCCCGCACGCCGGCCGCCGACGGCCGTGAGGCGGGCCAGCAGGTCGTCCAGGTCCGTGGCCCGCTCGGTGGAGACGGCGATCAGCGGGGTGGCCACGCGCTTCAGGCGGAGCGTGGCGGAGAGGATCACCCCGGTCAGCCCCAGGCCGCCGGTGGTCGCGTCGAAGAGGGCGGTGCCGGGCGTCACCGTACGCACCTCGCCGTCGGCGGTGAGGAGGCACAGCTCGCTGATGTGCCGGGCGAGCGAACCGGCGCCCGGGTGGTCGCGGCCGTGCACGTCGGAGCCGATCGCGCCGCCCACGGTGATCCGTCCGCTCCCGGGGACGACCGGCGGAAACAGGCCGCGCGGCAGCACGACGCGCAGCAGCCGCTCCAGGCTCACCCCCGCGTCGCAGCGGACCGTCCCCGCCCCCTCGTCCAGCGCGCGGACGCGGTCCAGGCCCGTCATGTCGAGCACCGAGCCGCCCGCGTTCTGCGCCGCGTCACCGGGCGCGCGCCCGAGCCCGCGGGCGATGGCGCCCCGGGGCCCGCGGCCCCGGACCACGGCGGCCGCTTCCTCGTACGTGCGCGGGCGAAACCGTACGGCGGTGGTCGGGGCGGTGCGGCCCCAGCCGGACAAGGACACCGTGTCGACGGACATGCCCGTGACCGTAGCCCCGGGCGTATCGTCCGGGAAAACCTATTCGTCTCCTTTGTTACATCCCTCACCGGAATGGGTGATGGAGCGGGTGCCACGGGGGCGGGGCCTCGCTCTTTCGGACGCGTCCGGAAGAGTCCTCGGTGCGGTCCGCAGGTTTTCGGGGCCCGGGAGGGTACGCGTAGGTTCATGGACTGGCTCAAGAAACTCCCCGTCGTCGGGCCGCTCGTCTCCCGGCTGATGGAGACACACGCCTGGCGCTCCTACGAGCGGCTGGACCGGGTCCACTGGGCCAGGCTCGCCGCCGCGATCACCTTCATCAGCTTCCTGGCGCTCTTCCCGCTGATCGCGGTCGGCGCGGCGGTCGCGGCCGCGCTGCTGAGCGACCGACAGCTCGACACCATCCAGGAGAAGATCGCCGACCAGGTGCCGGGGATCTCCGACCAGCTGGGCATCGACAACCTGGTGGCCAACGCGGGCACGGTCGGTCTGGTGGCCGGTGTGCTGCTGCTCTTCACGGGTGTCGGCTGGATCGGCTCGATGCGGGAGTGCCTGCGCGCGGTCTGGGAGCTGGACGACGTGCAGGAGGCCAATCCGGTCGTCGCCAAGCTCAAGGACGCCGTGCTCCTGGTCGGTCTCGGCGGAGCGGCGCTCGCCACCCTGGCGGTCTCCACCGTCGGGACGACCGCCATCGGCTGGACCGCCGACCAACTCGGCATCTCCCAGGGCGGGGTGGGCGGCATCCTGCTCCAGCTGGCGGCCCTGGTGGTGGCGGTCCTCGCCGACTTCCTGCTGATGCTCTATCTGCTGTCGCTGCTGCCCGGTACGGAGCCGCCGCGGCGCCGCCTGGTGGTCGCGGCCCTGATCGGAGCGGTCGGCTTCGAACTGCTCAAGCTGCTGCTCGGCAGCTACATCAAGGGGGTCGCGGGCAAGAGCATGTACGGCGCGTTCGGTGTGCCGATCGCGCTGCTCCTGTGGATCAACTTCTCCGCCAAGCTGCTGCTGTTCTGCGCCGCCTGGACCGCGACGCGGTCAAAGGAGGAGGACGACGAGGACGTCGAGAGGGAGGACGACAAGGAAGCCGGGAAGGCCGTGCAGGCCGGGGAGCCGGAGGCCACCGAGACCGGCGGCTCCACCCGGGCCTCCTGAGTCATGGAGCCCGAGCCCTCCCGCGTCGGCACCCGGGCCTCCTGAATCAGTCCTGCGGCGCCTGGCGGCCCCGGCCGCCCAGCGGCCAGCGGCGGTTCACCAGGAACACCGCGGCGGCCAGGGCCACCAGTACGCCACCGACGATCGCCAGCGCGACACCGACCCCGCCGGACGCCTGTCCGGCCGCCGCCGCGTGGGCGGCCTTGGCCTGGCCCCCGGTGCCCTGGTCCGCCCCGGAGGCCGGCTGCGCGCCCTTGCCGCCGGAGATGTCGCCGGTGCCGGTGTCCACGGACTTCGGCGGCACCAGCTCACCGACCGGCCGCACCTTGCCGCTCGCGGCGAAGCCCCAGTCGAGCAGGTCGGCGGCCTCCTTGTAGACGGCGTGGCTCTCGTCCGCCGACGGGTTCATGACGGTGACCAGCAGCACCCGGCCGTCGCGCTCGGCGACCCCGGTGAAGGTGTTGCCCGCGTGGGTGGTGTAGCCGTTCTTGACGCCCGCGATGCCCTTGTACGGCTCGACGCCGTTGTCCCCGGTGATCAGCCGGTTGGTGTTCTGGATCTCGAAGGTCTCGCGCTTCTTGCCCTTCTTCTTCTCGCCGGGGAAGTCGGCGGAGGCCGTCGCCGCGTACTCGCGGAAGTCCTTCTTCTGCATGCCGCTGCGGGCGATCAGCGTCAGGTCGTAGGCGCTGGAGACCTGGCCCGGCGCGTCGTACCCGTCCGGTGAGACCACCGTCGTGTCCAGCGCCTGGAGCTCCTCGGCGTGCTTCTGCATCGCCGTCACGGTCTCGGCGACCCCTCCGTTCATCTCCGACAGCACGTGCACCGCGTCGTTGCCCGACCGGAGGAAGACCCCGAGCCACAGGTCGTGGACCGTGTACGTGTGGTCCTCCTTGACGCCCACCAGGCTGCTGCCCTCACCGACCCCCGCCAGGTCGCTGTCCTTCACCGTGTGGGTCAGGGTGGTGGGCTGGAGCGCGGGCAGGACCGTGTCCGCGAACAGCATCTTGAGGGTGGAGGCGGGCGGCAGCCGCCAGTGGGCGTTGTGCGCCGCCAGCACCTGCCCGTTCTCCGCGTCCGCGACGACCCACGAACGGCCGGTCAGCCCCTTGGGCAGCACCGGGGCACCCGGGCCGAGGTTGACCTGGGTGCCGACCTTGGAGAGCTGCTCCCCACCGATGCTGGACATCACGTGGTTCGGCTGCGGTTGCTTGTCCTTCTCCTTGTCCTTGTCGGCCGCCCACGCGGGGGTGAGGACAAGACTGGACAGCACGGCGGCGGAGGCGACCGTCGAAGCGATCTTTTTCAGAGCGGGCACGGTCGAAAACGTACAGGGCGAAGATGTGGATGGGGACCCGGACCGGCTGACCCGCCGAAGGGGTGGCCGGGACTGCCCCTTTCGGACGCCACCCCGGGCGAGGGGCCCGGAGGGGGGCGGCGATACTGGATCCATGAAGCTCAGCCGCCCCGTCTCCTGGTTCCTGCTCGTCTTCGGGGTGTGGAGCTGGTTCATCTGGATCACTTTCGTCAAGAACCTGTGGCAGGACGGCAGCGGGCTCGCGTTCGACGACGCGGGTGAGCCGACCGGGTACTTCTGGGTGCACCTGCTGCTCGCCATCACGTCCTTGTCTCTGGGGACGGCGGTCGGCGCGATCGGGTTCCGTGGTGTCCGGGCTTTGCGCAACGAGCGCGCATGACGACAGGAACGTAGGGAAGCGCGGATGGCAGCAGTGGTCTTCGTCCTGGTGGCACTCGTGGTGCTGGCGCTCCTGGCGAGCGTGCACCGCTATGTGTGGCGCCGGTTCGTCGGTGACACGACGGCACCGGGCAGCAGGATGCGCAAGGTGGGCACCGTCGCCGCCTTCGTGCTGCCTCTGCTGAGCGTCGGCGCCATGAGTTCCGGCCGGATCGGCGCGCCCTTCTGGCTCCAGCAGGTGCTCGCCTGGCCGGGGTTCCTGTGGCTGGCCGCCCTGCTGTATCTGACGCTGGCCCTGCTGGTGGGCGAGGTCGTCCGCCCGGTCCTCGGCCGGGTGCTCGCCCGGCGCGACGCGGCGGCCGCCGCCCGGAGCGCCGCCGGAACCGGAACCTCCGTATCGGCGGTGGACGGAACCGTGGCCGCGACCGCGAGCGGAACCCGCCCCCGTACGGAGGAACTCGTCCCGGCGGGCCTGGCCTCCCCGTCCACCCAGGCCGGCCAGGGGGCCTCGGCCTCCCCGGTCACCGAACCGGAACCGGAAGCGGCGGCAGGAACGGAACCCGCCACACCGGTGGAACCGGAACCGCGACCGGACGCGTCGGTGGAGCCGGAACCGCGACCGGAATCGCCGGCCACCGCAGCACCCGCCCTCCCCTCCCGGCGGCTCTTCGTCTCCCGGGTCGTCGGGGGCGCCGCTGCCGCCGCCGGGCTCGCCACCGTCGGGTACGGGACCTACGGCGTGCTGCGCGGACCGACCGTCAAGCGCGTCACCGTGCCGCTCGCCAAGCTGCCCCGCGCGGCCCACGGCTTCCGGATCGCCGTCGTCAGCGACATCCACATCGGCCCGATCCTCGGCCGTGCCCACACCCGGCGCATCGTCGACACGATCAACTCCACCTCGCCCGACCTGGTCGCCGTCGTCGGCGACCTCGTCGACGGCTCGGTGGCCGACCTCGGCTCCGCCGCCGAACCGCTGGCGGGGTTGCGGGCACCGCACGGCAGCTTCTTCGTCACCGGCAACCACGAATACTTCTCCGGCGCCGAGCAGTGGGTGAACCACGTCCGCGAACTGGGGCTGATCCCGCTGGAGAACGCCCGGGTGGAGATCGGCGGCTTCGACCTCGCCGGGGTCAACGACGTGGCGGGTCAGACCGAGGGCCAGGGCCCCGACTTCGTCCGCGCGCTCGGCGACCGGGACCGCTCCCGGGCCTCCGTCCTCCTCGCGCACCAGCCCGTCGTCATCCACGACGCCGTCGAGCACGGCGTCGACCTCCAGCTCTCCGGCCACACCCACGGCGGACAGCTCTGGCCGGGGAACTACCTCGCCGAGCTGGCCAATCCGACCGTGGCCGGGCTCGAACGGTACGGCGACACGCAGCTGTTCGTCTCGCGCGGGGCGGGCGCCTGGGGGCCGCCGGTACGGGTCGGCGCCCCGGCCGACATCACCGTCGTCGAACTCGCCTCGCGCCAGGCCTAGAAAGCCGCCTCCCCGCCTCCGGATGCGTTGCGGTTGCGATCATGCGACTTTCGCCAAAACCGCACCGTAACGTCACCGTCAGCTACGGAAAATTGCAGGTGGGAGGCGAGAAACGTCCTTTTCGGACACGCTGCGTCGAGCGTGTCCAACAAAAGGCTGTGAGTGCCCCATTTACTCTTCCAGATGTGAAAATCGTGTGATTGGGTAAGCGCGAACGTGCGGCGGTGTGCGTGTCTGAGCGCGGCCCGCCGTGGTGGGGCTGGTAAGGGAGAGCACGGCAATGCGGTCGGTCCGGGTACGGATTCTCGCGATACTCGCGGTTTTGGTCATCGCAGGCGTCGGCGCCTGGCAACTGCTCCCGTCGGGGGAGGCGAAGACCGACGCGATCACCGTCGGGACGTCGGACGTCGTGACCTCCCTGGACCCGGCCGGTGCGTACGACGCGGGTTCCTGGGCGATCTACAGCAACATCTACCAGTCGCTGATGACCTTCAAGCCCGGCGCCATCGTGCCGGAGCCGGACGCGGCGGAGAGCTGCGGGTTCGTCGGGCAGAAGCTCCAGACGTACCAGTGCAAGCTCCGCGACGACCTGACCTTCTCCAACGGCCGGAAGATCACCGCCGAGGACGTCAAGCACTCCTTCGACCGGATCTTCACGATCAAGTCGGACGTCGGCCCCTCGGGTCTCTTCCCCACGCTCGACACGGTGACGACCGAGGGCCGCACGATCACGTTCAACCTCTCCGGCAAGGACGCCACCTTCCCGCAGAAGCTCGCCACCGGCGCCGCGGCGATCGTCGACTCGACCAAGTACCCGGAGAACGAGCTCCGCAAGGGCAGCCAGATCGACGGCTCAGGCCCGTACGTCCTCAAGTCGTACGAGTCGGGCAACCGCGCCGTGCTGGTGCCGAACCTGAAGTACAAGGGCGCGCTCAAGAAGATCGGTGAGGCCGTCACGATCCGCTACTTCAAGACGTCCGAGGACCTGCTGGCCGCCTGGGACGGCGGCGAGGTGGACGTCGCCCACCGCCAGCTGCCGTCCGCGAAGCTCGCCGAGCTGGACACGGGCGACCCGGACGTGCGGGTGACCGAGGCGGCCAGTGCCGAGATCCGCAACCTGATCTTCAACGTCCGTGACGGCTCCCCGTTCGCCGACAAGAAGATCCGTCAGGCCGTCGCCGCGATCCTCGACCGGGGGCCGCTGGTCAGCAAGGTCTACCAGGGCACGGTCGACCCGCTGTACTCGCTGATCCCCACCGGCTACATCGGGCACAGCACCCCCTTCTTCGACGCCTACCCCTCGTCCGACCCGAAGCGCGCCGCGCAGCTGCTGGAGGAGGCCGGCGTCGAGACTCCGGTGGCCGTCAACTTCGCCTACCGCGAGGGCGACATGTACACCAAGGAGACCGCCGAGCTGCGGCGCCAGATGGAGAAGGACGGGCTCTTCAAGGTCTCGGTCAAGGCCGTGGAGTGGACGAGGTACCAGAAGGGGTACGCGGCCGCCGAGTACGACATGTACACCGTCGGCTGGTTCCCCGACTTCCCGGACCCCGACACCTTCAGCCAGCCGCTCGTCGGCACCGGCAACGTCCTGCACAGCGGCTACTCCAGCAAGAAGATGGACAAGCTGATCACCGCGACGCAGCAGTTCAGCGACCGCGGCCGGACCTCCAACGACTTCAAGGCGATGCAGAAGCTGGTCGGCGAGGACGTGCCGCTGCTGCCGCTGTGGCAGAAGAAGGACTACGTCGTCGCCAAGACGGGCGTCGCCGGCTCCCAGTACCTCTCCGACGGCACCGGCTTCTGGCGCCTGTGGGAGCTCAGCTGGCTCTGACGGTCCGCCCCGGCCGAGGGCCGGGGCGCATCGCGGGCCGGCCGACCGGCCCGGTAGCTGACCAGTAGTCGGCCCGCCCGGCAGCCGGTCAGCCAGCAGCCGGTCAGCCAGCAGTCGGTCAGCCGGTGGCCGGTGGCCGGGGCCCCGTCCCGGCCGCCTGGCCCGGCATGAACTCCACCAGCACCGAGTGCACCTGACGTACGAGCGGTCGCAGCACCCGGAAGCGGGAGAGCGCGATGGCCCGTGCGGCGATCGGCGCGGTGCGCTCGACGAGCCGCCGGCTGCGCTCGGCGCCAGGGGAGCGGTCGTACACCCAGAACAGCACCAGGCCCATCTGTATCAGCCAGAGCAACTCGGGCAGCAGCGGGGCCAGTTCGGGATCGCTCTTGGTGCTCGAACCGGCGAGGGTGTCCCGGTGGATGGAGATCGCCGCCTCACGGGCCGCCACCGACTCGTCGGAGAACGGGGAGAGCGGACTCTCCGGGTCGGCCGCGTTCTTGAAGAACTGGGCGGCGAACCGGTGGTACGGCTCCGCCACGTCCAGCCAGACCAGCAGCACCCCCCGGATCCGCGCGGCCAGCTCCGCCTCGTCCGCGAGGACGGGCCGCACCGCCGCCGCGTGTTCGCCGGCGATGCGGTCGTAGAAGCCCTGGACCAGGTGTTCCTTGGAGGAGAAGTAGTAGTAGGCGTTCCCGACGGAGACGCCCGCCTCCTGCGCGATGGCCCGCATCGTCGTCCGGTCGTACCCCCGCTCGGCGAAGAGCCGGAGCGCCGTCTCGAGAATCAGCGTGCGGGTCTGCTCGCTCTTCGCGGCCTTGCCGGGCGGGGCGGCCTTGCCGGCCTTGGCGGGCTTCGCGGCCCCGTTCTCCTGCTCGTTCTTCTCTTCCTTCACCACGGCCCCAAGGTTAGGGCCTCCGTGGCCCGCCCGGTGGCACGGTGCACGCCTGCCCCGGGCCGCACCGCGGAGCCGTCGCCGACCGGTACCTCGCCGCGGCGAGCACGGTCCCCCGGGCGAAGGGCGCTCCCGCCGGGGTGGTCAGCCAGTGGGCCTTCGAACGGTACTCGGCCAGCGCCCACAGGCAGACGATCCAGGCGGAGGCCCCCAGGTAGACCTGCCCCAGGTCGCCCACCGCGGTGATCTCCGCGTAGGTGGAGGCGGGGTCCAGCTCCGGGAACCGCCGCCGCGCCTCGGCGGATCCGACCGGTACGAGGTCCAGCGGGACGAGCTGGCGCTGACGGCCGAGCCAGTGCCTCAGGTGGGTGCAGAGCGGGCACTGGGCGTCGTAGAGCACGGTGAGCCGGCGGACGGGCCAGGAGGCGGTCACCGAGGTCACTGTCCGGGAGCGGGAGCGGGGGCGGGTGCGGCCCACGGGCCGGGGGCCCCCGGCTTCGTCCAGCCCTGCGGGGGTACGGGCGGCGTCTGCTCGCGCTCCAGCGCGCTGCGGCGGCGGATGCGGCTGAGCACGTACACGTTGCCCAGGTGCATGACGCCGAGCACCAGCAGGACCACGCCCACCTTCACCGAGAGCGCCTCGAAGAGTCCGCGGGCGTCGGCCACCCCGTCGGCGTTCTTGAGGTAGAGCGTGACGAACCCGAGGTTGACCAGGTAGAAGCCCACCACCAGCAGGTGGTTGACGGCTTCGGCGAGCTTCTCGTTCCCGTGCAGCACGTCGGCGAGGAAGACCCGCCCGTTACGGCTGAGGGTGCGGGCGACCCAGACGGTGAGCGCCACGCTGATCAGCAGGTAGATGACGTACGCGACAACAGTGAGGTCCATGCCTCACCCTCCTTTGAACGCGTTCAAATCTGCTCTTGGGCATGACTGTAGACCCCTTCTTGAACATGTTCAAGAAGGGGTCTACAGGTGTGGTGTCAGAGGGACTTGGCCCCCGGCCCCGACGGCTCGGACAGCTCGGCCGACTCGGACCGCTCGGACGGCTCGGACAGCTCCCGGGACTCAGGAGGCTCGGACGGCTCCCGGGGCTCCGGCGGCTCGGTCAGCGCGTCCGCGATCTCCGCGCGCAGCGCCTCACCGTGCAGCGACGGCAGCTCCGCCAGCATCTCGGCCCACTCCTCGGCCGCACCGTCCACCGCCTCCCGGAACCCCCGCTCGATCGGCCTCCGGGCGAAGAACAGCCCCACCGCGCCCACCGGACGCAGCAGCCACCGCCCGCGCACGCTCAGCACGACGCGGACCCGCCAGGTGCCGTCCTCCGCCGGGTGCGGGGTCACCGTCAGACGGGCCTTGCCCAGCCGGTGCACCGCCTTGCCGATGACGGGGGCCCGAGCCGCCGGGGGCGCCGAGGAGGGCCGGTCCAGCGCCGCCCACCAGGCGTGCAGGTCGGCCTTGGCGCGGCCCGAGAAGCGGTACAGCGAACCGCCCTTCGGGTTGTGCCCGTCGAGGGACACCTCCAGCGCCCTGGGTGCCCGGGGATCGCGCAGCCGCACCCCCACCCGTAGGGCCATGCCCTCCTCCGCCATGAGGCTCTCCACCTCGACGGTGCGCGAGGGCCGCCACTCGCGCAGGACGGTCGTCTCCGACGTCTCCGGCGCCTCACCCTCCCCGGGCGCCTCACCGTACTGCGCCCCCGACTGGAGGTGGCGCCCCTTCAGCAGCCGCAGACCGTGTACCGGGCGCCCGTCGGGCAGCAGGATCGCGCCGCCCTGCTCCCGGGAGGCGTCGAAGAGGTCCACCACCGTCGAGGCCGCCTCCTCGAACCAGGGGCGGTCCAGGGCGGCGACGGTGACCGTGTGCTCGTAACGTGCCATGACGCCGGCCCGGCGCTCAGGCGCTCATCGAGCGGGCCTGGTTGAGCTGGCCCATCACGGCGGGGAAGGTGTGCGGGCCCGTCGCCGGGATCATCGTGCCGTGGTGACGGCCGCCGCTGACGACGGTGACCTGGACGAACCCGACGGTCCGCTTCTCCTTCATCAGCAGGAAGAGCAGGCCGACCAGGCAGAACAGGGCGAAGACGATCGCCAGCACGATGGCGTGCGCCGGGATCTTCTCCTCGGTGCGCGACATGTCGGTCGCCGTCCAGACCGCGCCCCTGAGGGGCATCGTCCCCGAAGGGGTGACGATCGCGTCGGTCATGACCGTGATGTCGCCGATCGACAGCACCGGGGCCCCGCCCTGACCGGGCACGCCCTGGGGTACGGGGAGGTACTGGCCGGGCATCGTCGGCTGCGCCGGGTTCGGGTAGCCGTAGCCGGGGCCGGGCTGGACCGCCGACTCGGGCAGCGGCTGCGGGTAGCCGTACGCGGGCGCGGGGCCCGGCGGCGGGTAACCGTACGCCTGCCCGTCGGCCACCGTCGGCGGGTGGCCGTGCTGCTGGGGAGGACCCCACTTGTACGCGTCGCCCGGTGACGGATTCGGCTCGCTCATGGGGATCCCCGTTCTCTGTACGTCCTGAGCTCCGCATGACCGTACCGCCCGTATCGCCCGGACGCAGCAACGAGCCCCGGCCGCCTCGGTCGTGACGACCGGGGCGGCCGGGGCCCGTGAAGGTCCTCGAAGGGGTCAGAAGCGACGCGTGATGAGCGCGCGCTTCACCTCCTGGATCGCCTTGGTGACCTCGATGCCACGGGGGCAGGCGTCCGTGCAGTTGAACGTGGTACGGCAACGCCACACGCCGTCACGGTCGTTGAGGATCTCCAGCCGCTGCTCGCCGGCCTCGTCGCGCGAGTCGAAGATGAAGCGGTGCGCGTTGACGATCGCCGCCGGGCCGAAGTACTGGCCGTCGTTCCAGAACACCGGGCACGAGGACGTGCACGCGGCGCACAGGATGCACTTGGTGGTGTCGTCGAACCGCTCGCGGTCCTCCGCGGACTGAAGGCGCTCGCGGGTCGGCTCGTTCCCCTTGGTGACGAGGAAGGGCATGACGTCGCGGTAGGCCTGGAAGAACGGGTCCATGTCGACCACGAGGTCCTTGAGGACCGTGAGGCCCTTTATGGCCTCCACCATGATCGGCTTCTCCGGGTTGATGTCCTTGATCAGCGTCTTGCAGGCGAGCCTGTTCTTGCCGTTGATCCGCATCGCGTCGGAGCCGCAGATGCCGTGCGCGCAGGACCGGCGGAACGTCAGGGTCCCGTCGAGCTCCCACTTGATCTTGTGAAGGGCGTCGAGGACACGCTCCTTCGGGTCGATCTCGATCTGGAAGTCCTGCCACTGAACCTCGTCGGAGACCTCCGGGTTGAAGCGGCGGATCCGGAACGTGGCCGTGATGAACGGAGAGTCGGCGAAGCCGGCTTCGGCCTTGTCGGTCTTGTCCAGGGTCGGGGTAGCCATCAGTACTTACGCTCCATCGGCTGGTAGCGGGTCGTCACGACCGGCTTGTAGTCGAGCCGGATCGACTCGGCGCCGTCGGCGGCCACCTCGCGGTACGCCATGGTGTGGCGCATGAAGTTGACGTCGTCGCGGTTCGGGTAGTCCTCGCGGTAGTGACCGCCGCGGGACTCCTTGCGGGCGAGCGCGGAGACCGCCATGACCTCGGCCAGGTCGAGCAGGTTGCCCAGCTCGACGGCCTCCAGCAGGTCGGTGTTGAACCGCTTGCCCTTGTCCTGGATGGACACGTCGAGGTACCGCTCGCGCAGCTCGGCGATCTTGTCGACGGCCGTCTTGATCGTCTGCTCGGTGCGGAACACCATGACGTTGGCGTCCATGCACTCCTGGAGCTCCAGGCGCAGGGTCGCCACGCGCTCGGTGCCGGTGGAGTTGCGCAGCCGCTCCACCTGGTCGGCGACGAGCTGGGCCGGGTTCTCGGGAAGCTCGACGAAGTCGTTCTTCGCCGCGTACTCGGCCGCCGCGATGCCCGAGCGCTTGCCGAAGACGTTGATGTCGAGCAGCGAGTTGGTGCCCAGGCGGTTGGCGCCGTGCACGGAGACACAGGCGACCTCGCCGGCGGCGTACAGGCCCGGGACGACGGTGGTGTTGTCGGCCAGCACCTCGCCCTCGACGTTGGTCGGGATGCCGCCCATGGCGTAGTGCGCGGTCGGCTGGATCGGGATCGGGTCCGTGTAGGGCTCGATGCCGAGGTAGGTCCGCGCGAACTCCGTGATGTCCGGGAGCTTGGCGTCCAGCTGCTCCGGCGGCAGGTGGGTCAGGTCCAGGTAGACGTGGTCGCCGGCCGGACCGCAGCCGCGGCCCTCGCGGATCTCCGTGTAGATGGAGCGCGAGACGACGTCACGGGAGGCCAGGTCCTTCATGACCGGCGCGTACTTCTCCATGAAGCGCTCGCCGTCCTTGTTGCGGAGGATGCCGCCCTCACCGCGGGCGCCCTCCGTCAGCAGGATGCCCATGCGCCAGATGCCCGTCGGGTGGAACTGGAAGAACTCCATGTCCTCCAGCGGCAGGCCGCGCCGGTAGCAGGCCGCCTGGCCGTCACCGGTCAGGGTGTGCGCGTTGGAGGTCACCTTGAAGAACTTGCCGGTGCCGCCGGAGGCGTAGATGACCGACTTCGCCTGGAAGACGTGGATCTCGCCGGTCGCCAGCTCGAACGCGACGACGCCGGCGGACTTCTTGACCCCGTCGACCTCGGTGATCAGCTGGTCCAGGACGTAGAACTCGTTGAAGAACTCCACGCCTTCCTTGACGCAGTTCTGGTACAGCGTCTGGAGGATCATGTGGCCGGTGCGGTCCGCGGCGTAGCAGGACCGGCGGACCGGGGCCTCACCGTGGCTGCGGGTGTGACCGCCGAAGCGGCGCTGGTCGATGCGGCCCTCGGGCGTCCGGTTGAACGGCAGGCCCATCTTCTCCAGGTCGAGGACGGCGTCGATGGCCTCCTTCGCCAGGATCTCGGCCGCGTCCTGGTCGACCAGGTAGTCGCCGCCCTTGACCGTGTCGAAGGTGTGCCACTCCCAGTTGTCCTCCTCCACGTTGGCGAGCGCGGCGGCCATGCCGCCCTGCGCGGCGCCCGTGTGGGAGCGGGTGGGGTAGAGCTTCGTCAGCACGGCGGTGCGGCTGCGCTTGGTCGACTCGATGGCCGCGCGCATGCCGGCGCCGCCGGCGCCGACGATGACGGTGTCGTACTTGTGGATCTGCATGGTTTTCCTCTGGTCCCTCTGTCCCGGCGCCTAGCGGATGTTCGGGTCGAAGGTGAAGATCACCAGCGTGCCCAGCAGGACGGTGAACACCGTGGCGGTGTACAGGAGCATCTTCAGCCAGAAGCGGGTCTTGTCCCGTTCGGCGTAGTCGTTGATGACCGTACGGAGGCCGTTGGCGCCGTGGAGCATGGCGAGCCAGAGCATCGTCAGGTCCCAGATCTGCCAGAACGGCGAGGCCCAGCGGCCCGCCACGAAGGCGAAGCCGATCTTGGAGACGCCGCCGTCGAGCACCAGCTGGATCAGCAGGTGGCCGAGGACGAGGACGACCAGGACGATGCCCGACAGGCGCATGAAGAGCCAGGCGTACATCTCGAAGTTGGTGCGCGATCCCTTGGGCGTCTTGGCCGTCCGCTTGCGCGGGGGCTCGATCACCGGGGCCGGGTGGTCGACGTCGTAGAGGCTCACGCCCTCGACGTCGCCGATCGCGGCTGCGGAAGAAGTCTCGCTGGACATGGGCCTCAGCTCCCGAAGACGTCGCGTACGGCGTGACCGAGGACGGGGTACAGGGCCCCGACCATCAGCACGATCCAGATGCCCAGCACGGTCCAGAGCATCTGCTTCTGGAAGCGCGGGCCCTTGGCCCAGAAGTCCACGGCGATGATCCGGAGACCGTTCAGCGCGTGGAAGAGAATGGCGGCCACGAGGCCGTATTCGAGGAGCGCGACGATCGGCGTCTTGTACGTGGCCACGACTTCGTCGTAGGCCTCGGGGGAGACGCGGACGAGAGCGGTGTCCAGGACGTGTACGAACAGGAAGAAGAAAATGAGGACACCGGTGACTCGATGAGCCACCCAGGACCACATGCCTTCCCGGCCGCGGTACAGCGTTCCAGCCGGCACGGAAGAACCCTCCGGGAGCGGGGATGAGGGTCGGCCGGCTTGACTGTCGGTCTGACCCGGCCGGGTACGGTCCACCGGCCCCGGCCATCGTAGCGACGCATTGTCGGTTCGTTCGCGCCGGGGCCTCCGGTGTGATCAAAGCGGCAACCAAACAGGCACGTACGGGCTAGAGCGGCCCTTCCCGGGCACGGTGCCCGGAGGCCTGCCCCGGCCCTGCCCCCGGGCGCTCTCCGTGGCCGGCGGGCCCGGGGCGGCGGCCCCGGGTCACCAGCCCTCGGTCACCAGCTCGACGAGGCGGCTCCGGGCGAGTCGCCGCAGCTCGTCGGCGGTCACGGCCCGCTCCTCGTCCACCTCGTGCGTCAGCCTGACCCGGATGCCGGCCAGGACCTGGTCCGCTGCCTGCGAGGGCGGGCAGGGGTCCAGGCAGATCACGAAGGAATGGCCGAATCTGCTCTCGTACGCCGCGTGCGCGGCCTGCAGCGCGAGGTGCGCGGCGCGGGGCGCGTCGTGGTGCAGAAGGGGTGCCGGCTCGGCGTCGAGCGCCTCCCTGATGTCCTCGGGCGCCAGGTCGTACCCCGCCTCGTCGGAGGCGGCCAGCAGGGACGCCAGGTCCGGGAAGGGGCGGTGGGCGGCCATCCGGTGGGCCCAGCGGCGGCTGCCGCAGCACTCCAGGAGGGCGGCCTCGGCGGTGGCGGAGGGGGCCTCGTTGAAGCGGGCGAGACCGGCCGCCAGTTCGGCGGGGGATACCCCGAGGGCGCCGCTGACCTGCGGCGGACGGCGGTGCTGCACGGGTATGGCGCAGGGCCGGGCCGGGGCCGTGGACTGCTTGGGCAGGCCGGCGGGGGACTCGCTGGACCTGGACAGCGTGGACTCCTCGAATCAACGACATCTATGACCCTGAAGAGGGGCAGGAGGGCAACAAGGTTGCCCGACGGGGGCGTACGCGGGGTGAAAGTGAGACGCACAGCGGGTGGGAGTGCGACGTTCTCGGGGCGGAGTGAGAGGAGGGAGTGAAGGGAGAGACGAATGTGCCGTAACGCTAGCGAGATCGGTCGGCGGCCGTCCGGGGGATCGGCTGAAAATCACCCGAACGGGAGAGTTTCGGAACGTTTGACAGCCGCCTGACCTGCGAGGTTTGAGGTTCTGTACGCTCCCCGCTCGTTCTCGGTAGGCGGATCGTCAGCAAAAATGTCAACCTTTCAGCCTATTCACCTGCCCCTGCCCCCTACCTGCCCCCTGGCCCCTATTCCGGAGGAATCTGACCGATGTCGCCCACGCGTGGTGCCCTCGTCACCGGCGCGGCTGTCACGGCCGCGGCCGCCGTCGTCCTCACCGTCGTCGTCTGGCCGGAAGGCTCCGGCAGCCACCCCTCCCGCGACGCGGCGTCACCGTCCGGGACCTCCGCCACGGCGGCCGCCCCGTCGCCCTCCCGCAGTTACCCGATGTCCAGCGCGCCGAGCACGATCCCGGCCGTCCGCGAGCACACCCCCGCGCGCGGGCCCGGCTGGCAGCCGGGCGAGGACAGCACGGTCGTCATAGCCGAGGGCAGCCAGGTGCTCGCCGACGAGGCCCAGCTGCTCGCCAAGGAGCTGAAGATCCGCTACCGGGGCGCCGAGGCGCCCCGCGAGGGGGACGTCGAGCTGGCGCTCGGCGAGAAGGAGGGGAAGCCCGCCGAGTCGTACACCCTCACCGTCCGCGACCGGAAGGTGAGGATCACCGGCCCCGACGAGTCGGGCGTGTTCTACGGCACCCGCACCCTCAAGCAGTCGCTCAAGGCGGACCGGACCGTGCCCGAGGGCGTGGTCAACGACCGCCCCGACCGGCCGCAGCGCGGGCTCAACCTCGACATCGCCCGTAAGCACTACAGCGCGGAGTGGATCGAGGACCGCATACGCGAGATGGGCGACCTCAAACTCAACCAGCTCGGCCTGCACTTCTCCGACGACCAGGCCTTCCGGATCGAGTCGAAGACCCACCCCGAGGTGGTCTCGGACGAGGCCCTCACTCAGGACGAGGTCCGCCGCATCGTCGGCCTCGCCAACAGCCTGCACATCGAGGTCGTCCCCGAGATCGACTCGCCCGGACACCTCGGCGCGGTACTGCGCGCCCACCCCGACCTCCAGCTCCGCAACACCCAGGGCCAGGAGTCGCGGGGGTCCATCGACATCTCCAAGCCGGGCGCGGCGAAGCTGATCGACGAGCTGCTCGACGAGTACACCGAGCTGTTCCCGGGGAAGTTCTGGCACCTGGGCGCCGACGAGTACCAGGCGCTGATGGTCCGCGACCCCGCCGCCTCCTACCCGCAGCTCCAGCGGGCCGCCGAGCGCGAGCACGGCTCCGGCGCCACCATCGAGGACCTGGCCACCGGCTGGCTGAACGACCGGGCGGCGGTGGTCGAACCCAAGGGCCGGATCGCCAAGTCCTGGAACGACGGCCTCTTCCGCGACTCGAAGGTCAAGGCCGACAAGAGCATCGAGATCGACTACTGGACCGGCAAGGAGATCGGCGCCCGGCCCCCGCAGGAGTACCTCGCCGAGGGCTACAAGATGCTGAACCTCAACGACGAGTTCATGTACTACGTGCTCGGCGAGCCGAACGAGTTCGTCTACCCGACCGGCAAGCGGATCTACGAGCAGTGGACCCCGCTCGTGCTGCGCGGCACCGAGCCGGTGGCGGAGCGCTACTCGCCGCAGATCCTGGGCGGCCGGTTCGCCGTCTGGGGCGACCTGCCCAACGCGCAGACCGCCCAGCAGGTCGCGGACGGCATCAGGATGCCGCTCGTCGCGACCTCGCAGAAGCTGTGGGACCCGCGAAAGCCCGAGCTGACGTGGGCGCAGTTCCAGGAGCTGGCGGGGCGGACGGGCAGCGCGGGCTGAGGGACCCCGGAGCCCCGGCCGAGGGGCTTTTGCCGGTCCCCGGCCGGGGGGCTTTTGCCGGTCCCCGGCCGGGAACGGCGGGCCGTAAGTCCTTGGACAGCGGGACCGTCCACGGGCTACGGTCCGCCGACCGCGCGCTCCTGGGGAGGGACGTGAGAGGTCACCGATCACCACTGCACCCCGGGGGGGACCGCCTCATGCTCTGTACCCGCTGCCGCACCAGAACCGCCGTCACCGACGACGGCCTCTGCACCTTCTGTTCGGGCACCCGGCCGGTGTTGCCCGGCCGCCCGGTCACCCTGGCTACCGACCCCGGCGGCCGGGGCGCCGGGACCTGGCTGCGCTCACCCGTCGGCCTCTCCCGGGCGGTGACCGCCCTGCTCGCCACCGTCATCGCGACCGACCTGGCCGCCCTCGCCTCCGGGCTCCGCCTGCGCGGGCTGTGGGCGGGGTACGCGGACGACGGCGACGAGGCCGTCCACGGCAGCCGGGGCGAGTGGGCCGAAGGGCTCTACGCCGCCACCGGGGTCGTCCAGTTCATGGCCTTCCTCGCCACCGCCGTCGTCTTCGTCATCTGGTTCCACCGCACCAGCCGGAACGCCGAAATCTTCGACCCGACCGCCCTCACGTTGAGGCCGGGCTGGTCGGTGGGCGGCTGGTTCGTCCCCGTGGCCAACTTCTGGTTGCCCTACCGGGTCGCCGCCGGCAGCTGGAGGGCCAGCGCCCCCGTGGGCCCGGAGGGTGCCCGGCTCCCGGTCTCGCGGGCGCCGCTCAACCTCTGGTGGGCCGTATGGGTCGCCGCCATGCTCCTCGACCGGATCGCCGCACGGGCGTGGGGGCGGGCCGAGGAGCCGGGGGAGATCGTGGACGGCCTCGCCCTGATGATGGCCGCCGACGCGCTCGACGTCGTCTCCGCCGTACTGGCCATCCTCTTCGTCCGCGCCCTGACCCGGATGCAGGTGGCACGCGCCGGACACCACGCGCCGCAGCCTGCCGCCGCGTAGCCGGGGCCCTCAGCCGCGTGGCCGGGGCCGCCGCCGTATAGCTGGGGCGGTTGCCGTGTGGCCGGGGCCCGCCGCCGTATGGCCGGGGCCGGTTGCCGCGTGGCCGGGTCGACTGCCGCGTAGCCGGCCGACTGGGACGTAGCCGGCCCCGACTGTCGTGCAACCGGGGCCGGTTGCCGCCACGCGGCGAGGCGGCTTCGGCGCCGGTAGTGACGATTTTCAGCCATTCGGCGCTGTACGCGGTAGACCGAGGGAGACGTCGATGAGTCTGCTGGAACTGATCGAACGCGCCGACGAGCGAGCGCTCGCCGCCAGTGCCGTGGCCTGCCTGGACCGCTGCCTGCCACTACTGGCGGGACCGGAGGGCGCGGAGCCGCTGAGGCCGCTCTGGGCGAGCTGTGAGGACGGGCGGGAATGGGCCATCCGTCTCGCGGCCGTCCGTACGGCGATGGACGACGAGGCCGTCACGGACGGGCCGGCCGCACGGGTGCGCGCGATGCTCGGCGCCGCCCCCTCCGACTTCGCCCCCGCACCGCTACGGGAGTGGGCGGACGCCTGCTCACTGGTCGCACTGGAGATCCACGGCCGGTTCGACTCCCCGGACGGTGACGCCCCGCAGGACGCCGGCCTGCTGAAGGCGGCGCGCGGCGGCGAGACGGAGGGCGCGGGGCCGCTGGTGGCGGGGGAGCTGGAGCGCCAGGTCCGGATCCTGGAGATCCTCGCGGAGACCACCGGCACGGCGGGCAGCGGGGCCGGGGTGCGCAAGGCCCTGGACCTGTCCGGCGCGCATCCAGCTCCGTGCCGTGCCGTGCCGTGCGGTGCCGTGCCGTGCGGTGCTGTGCGGTGCCGTGCACGTCGAAGCCGGCACTGTTTCTCCACGGTTCGGTGCGGCTGGACGTACCGCCGCCGGCCTTGGGCGACCTGGAGCCGCTGGTCACCGACGACCAGTCGTCCGACGGCTCCATGGACCTGCTCATGGAGTTCGCCCGGCACCCCGAACGGGGCGGTGCGGGGCGGGCAGGCAACCTTGCCATGGCGAGGGCCCGGGGGACTACGTAGCCTTCCTCGACAGCGACGACATGTGGCTGCCGGAGAAGGCCGAGCGGCAGGTCGCATTCGCGGCGGCCGGTAGTGCGCCCCTGACGTTCACCTCGTACTTCACGATGGACGCCGACACGACGGCGAGAGCACCGACTTCATCCCGAACGGACGCGTCGTCCGCGCGCGGGAACACGTGGACTACCGCACGATGCCGGTCCGGGACCACATCGGTGCGCTCACCGCCCTGTACGACCGCAACGCCCTGGGCACGAGGCTGATGATCGAGCCCGAACCGCCCTCCACACCGGCGGGTGGTGCACGTAGCCCGCCACGGGTGAGCGGTTACGCGGAGGCCGCGGACAGCAGCACGTCCACGAGCCTGTCCGCGGCATCCGGGCGGCCGTGCGCCCTGGCCGCGGCGGCCATCGCCTCCCGGCGCGCCGGATCGCCGAGGAGCGGGCCGACCGCCTCGCGAAGCTGTCCGCCCGTGACGTCTCCGAGGAGGGCGACCGCCGCCCCGGACTCCTCCAGGTGGCGGGCGTTGTGCGCCTGCTCGTCGCCGGCCGCCGAGGCGAGCGGGATGAACACCGCGGGCTTGCCCAGGGCGGTGAGTTCGGCCAGGGTCCCCGCGCCGCTGCGGGAGATCACCAGATCGGCCAGGGCCAGGACGTCCGGCAGCTCCTCTCCGACGAACGGAGTGAGGTGGTACCTGGCGACAAGCGCGGCGGGCAGCCCCGCGGCGCGCGCGGACAGCGCCTCGCGGTGGGCGGGGCCGCACTGGTGCACCACGTTGGCGCGCTCCAGCAGCCACGGCAGTTCGCCGCCGACCACGTCGTTGATCTGCTGCGAGCCCTGCGCGCCTCCGGTGACGTACACCGTCGGAAGACGCCGGTCGAAGCTGTGGAGGCCCAGCGCCGTCACGGCCTTGTCCGGGTGACCGGTCAGGATCTCGGGTCGTACGGGGTTGCCGGTGACCACGGCCGCCGACCGCACGCTCTCCGGCAGGAGCGGAACGGTCGACTCCGAGGAGACGGCGATCCGCGCGGCGGAGCCGGCCAGTTTGCGGTTGGCGAGGCCGAGGCGGACGGTCTGCTCGTGCAGGACCAGCGGAACGCGGCACATTCTGGCGGCGAGCCCGGTCGGCACGGCGACGTAACCGCCCGTGGCGAGCACGACGTCCGGCCGGAACGCGGAGACGGCGCTGCGCGCCTGGGCGACCCCGATCGGCACGCGCGCCATGTCCCGGACGTTGGCCGGGGACACCATCCTCAGCGGGTTGGCGTGGCGTCGGATCTTGCCCGTGGCGACGGTGGCGAACGGAATGCCCTCCGCGCTGGTGACCCGGGCCTCCAGACCCTCCGCCGTCCCGATCCACAGGACGTCGAGAGTGCGGCCGGAAGCCGCCAGGCGTGCCTGCAAGGTGCGGATGGCGGTGAGAGCGGGGTAGGTGTGACCGCCGGTGCCGCCGCCCGTGACGATCAGGCGGAAGGCGGACGGCGGTTGAGGAGCGGTGTTCACGCGGAGCACCTTAGTGGCTGCCGTGCCGTGGTCGTCGCGACGGCATCGGTGACGGATTCCCGGTGTGCCGCCTAACCCGGCCGGCTGTGTCGCTGCGCTCGGTCCGCGAGGGTGCGGGCGAGCACGGTCACCTGAGGCGTGCGGCCGGTCCAGTCGTCGGTGACCGTGCCGAGGTAGCCGGCTCGGGCCAGCTCCAGCAGACCACGGTCGGCTGCCGTCAGCGTCGGGGCGACCGCCTCGGCGGCCGCGTCCTTGGAGACGATCCGGCCGGTGTCGAGCGTGACGAGGATGCGCGCCAGGGTGAGGAGAGCATTGCGCTCATCGCCTTCGATTCCCTCCAGGACGTCCGGGACAACGGCGAGGACCGCCTTCCTGAGCAGCTCGGGCGGGACCAGAGGGACGACGTCTCCGAACGCTCGGCCGGCCAGTACCCGGCACGCGGAGTGCGCTGTCGCCAGCAGGACGACGACATCGGGATCGTCCGTGGGCCGGGGAAGGCGGCCGTTGACGAGGTCCGCGCGGAGCCACTCGCCGTACTGGAAGTCGCGGCGTGGACTGTCTGTCAGGGGAACGACGTCGTCGACGACGAGGCCGGTCAGCTCCATGGGCCGCCGATGCGCCGCGCCGGGGAAGCGCTCGGCGTGGCCGCGCCATCCGGAGCTGTCCAGCAGCAGCGAGACCAGCGCGGCCCGCTCGGGTGCGGTCAGCGAACGACGGGTGAGTACGAGCAGGTCGACGTCGCTGTCGGGACGCAGCCCGGAGGCACTGGCGGAGCCGTAGAGGTAGACACCGACGACGTCACCCGGGTTCTCCCGGTCGAGGTGGTTCAGGAGCGGGGTGAGAGGCGCGTCCATGGTCCCTCAGCCTAACGACGCCGGGGGACAGGCCGGTGATGACGGCCCCTGACGCAAGCCCGGGTGGACGTTGGCAGGTGCGCCGGTCACGCGGAGGTTCCGTGCTCAAGGGGCGTGCCTGGACAGGGCACAGGCGGAGAGGAGCGACGACCGGGGCCGCCACCCCCCACAGGAGAGGCCCCGGCCGTCTTCCACGGGGTCGCAGCACGACCCCGTACTCATCTCAGCGCCGCGGCTGCGTTTTCTGTCACACCGCGCCGAGGACCGCGAATTGTTGCGAGTTGTACAAGTCATGGACGTGACCCCCGCCGACCACGTAGCGTGCTGAGTCGCGCAGGGTGGCGCAGCAGTGGTGACCAGCTGCGATTGAGGACAGCGGGGCGGGTTGAGGGAGTGCTGGGGGACGACGCGGAGCTGACCGCCGCGGTGCTCGCGGCACAGGACGGGGACGAGGACGCCTTCCGTGCTGTGTACCGCGCTGTGCAGCCACGGCTGTTGGGCTACATACGGACGCTGGTGGGAGAGCCGGACGCCGAGGACGTGGCGTCCGAGGCCTGGCTCCAGATAGCGCGTGACCTCGACCGCTTCAGCGGGGACGCCGACCGCTTCCGGGGGTGGGCGGCCCGGATCGCCCGTAACCGGTCGCTCGACCATCTGCGGATGCGCAGCCGCCGCCCCGCGATCGGCGGGGACGAGACGGAACTGACCGGCAGGCCCGCCGAGTGCGACACCGCGGGCGACGCCATGGAGGCGCTCGACACCGACCGCACGATGTCCCTCATAGCCCAGCTCCCGCAGGACCAGGCCGAGGCCGTCGTGCTGCGGGTGGTCGTCGGGCTGGACGCGAAGAGCGCCGCCCAGACCCTCGGCAAGCGCCCCGGCGCCGTACGGACCGCCGCCCACCGCGGCCTCAAGCGGCTCGCCGAGCTCCTCGGTGCAGACCACCCCGACTCGCCGTGCCCCGCCGGGGTGCCCGCCCAGGGCGGTGGCGCCGAAGGGCCGGACCGGGCGCCGGTCCAGGGTTCCGGGAGCGGCGCAGGTCAGGGCGTCGTCGGCGGCGCGGAGCTCGGTGCCGTACCCTCTCAGCGCCCCGGTAGGGGCGGTCCGGCGGCGCCGGCCGGGGTCACTCCCGGTGTGACGCATTCGCGGACGTGGACGCAGAGGGACATGTGATGGCCGACGAGCAGTACGGGTGGCTCGACAAGGACGCGGCGGAGAGACTGCTCCGCGGCGAGCCGGTCGTACCCCTCGGCGACCAGGCCCGCGACGACGCCCTCCGGCTCGCCGAAGCACTCGGCGCGGCCCGTGCCACCCGTGGCGTCCCGGCCGGTGAACTCCCCGGCGAGGACGCCGTGCTCACCGCGTTCCGGCAGGCCGCCCGCACCGGCGGTGACCGGCTCGCCGGGCGGAGCGCGGGCGCCGCGTTCCCCGGGCACCCCGGGACGCTGCACTCCGTCCACATCGGCGCCGCCCCCGCCGCCCCGCCCCGCCGCCCGCGCTGGAGCCGCCCGGTCCGCTTCGGCCTGGCCGTCTCGCTCGCGGGCTGCGCGCTCGGCGGGGTGGCGGTCGCCGCCGGTACGGGGTTCCTCCCGGGCCCCTTCGGCGGCCAGGACCCGCCCGTGCCCGCCTCCTCCGTATCGGCGGCGGCCCCCGAACCGCTGATGTCCGGGTCGCCCGCCGACGACCCGTCCGCCGAGGCCGAACCGCCCCCTCCCGCCGACCCCGGACCGGTCTCGCCGCCCGGCAGCCGGCAGCCCGGTACGTCCGAGGAGCCGGTGGGCCCGACGCCCGGCGGGACCGCCCCCGCGCCGGACGGCGACCGTCCGGGCGACCGGAACCGGCCGGGCGGACCGGGCGGATCGGGCGGCGAGGACACCGTCAAGGAGCCGGCCGGCCGCGAGGAGCGCCCCGGTGGTTCCGGCGGCCAGGACGACCAGGGCGGGAACTGGTACCAGAAGTCCGTCAAGGCCTGCAAGGCGTTCCGCGACGGCACCCTGGACGACCGCAGCCGGCGTCAGCTGATCCAGCTGGCCAAGGGTGAGGAGAACCTGGAGCGCTTCTGCGACCAGCTCCTCGGCGGAGGCGGCTCCGGCGGTCCCGGTGCTCCCGGCGGTCCCGGCGGTCCCGGGGGCTCCCCCGGCGGCGGGGACGAGGAGCCGGGGGACGGTGACGGCGATGGCGGCCCACTGCCGCCCGTCTCCTTCGAACCCGCCCCGCCCCAGGACGACGAGCGCCGGGGCGATGTCGGCGTACGGGCGGAGGCCGCGGTTCCGCCGCGGCCGGTGACGCCCGCCCCGACGGCCGTACTCGCCCGCTGACCCGCGCCGCCGGCCCGTCGGCCGACGCCGCTCACCTGCTGATCCGCGCTTTTCTCCCCGCGTGGGGACGCGCTGCCGACCGGTTCCCGCCAGGTGTGACGTTTTTCGACGGCCGGGCGCAGTAGTGAGTGAGCCGACTGGTCATCGGCAGCGCGACGAGCCGGGGTTCCCCCCGTACCTTCGGCTCAGCGCATCGGCGCGGGCGGGACACGTTCCCCCGGTCCCGCCCGCGCCCTCTCCTCCCCGTACCGCTCTCACCCGTGGATCCCGTGGATCCCGTGGATCCCGTACCGCCCTCACCAGTAGACGACGACCTTGTCGCCGTTCTTCACCTGGTCGAAGAGGGCCGCGACCTTCTTCTTGTCCCGGACGTTCACACAGCCGTGCGAGGCGCCGCTGTAGCCGTTGGCCGCGAAGTCGGCGGAGTAGTGCACGGCCTGGCCGCCGCTGAAGAACAGGGCGTACGGCATCGGGGTGTCGTACAGCGTCGAGACGTGGTCCCGGGACTTCCAGTACACCGGGAACTCGCCCTCGCGGGTGGGTGTGTACTCCGAGCCGAAGCGCACGTCCATCGCGGAGACGACCCGGCCGTCGATCATCCACGCCAGCGTCCGGCTCTTCTTGCTGATGCAGAGCACCCGGCCGGTCAGGCACCGCTTGTCCGGCTCGGCCACCGGGCGCTCGGTCGGCGGGTGCAGCTCGTCGGCCGTGGGCGTACGGGTCATGGCCAGCAGCTTCTGCCAGGTGACCGCGTCGGTGGAGCCCGTCACCTCCGTGCCCCGCTTGGCCTGGAAGGAGCGGACGGCGTCGGCGGTGACCGTGCCGTAGTAGCCGGTGGGCGTGCGCCCGAAGTGCCCGATCTGCCGCAACCGGGCCTGCAACTCCCGCACCTGGGGCCCTTCGGATCCCGTCCGCATCAGGATCTGCGGCGCCGGCGGGGCGGTGCTCGGCCGGGGCGCGGCGGACGTGGGCGCGGGCGGCGGGGCGGCGACCGGTTCGGCGGGCGCGGGCGGAGGCGGCGGAGGGGCCGACGGGCTCGGGGGCGGGGTGGTGTTCTCCGGCTCCCCGGCCTTGTCCGCGCCGTCGCCGTCGCCCTTGCCGTCGTCGGAGGGTGAGGGCGCGGGCGGCGGGGTGGCGGGTTCGGCGGCGGTCCGCGCCGGCGGCTGCCGCAGCGCGTCGGCCTCGGGGTCCTGCGGCCCGCAGCCCGCCGCCAGGGCGGCTATCGCGAGCACCCCGGCCGCGGTCGCGGTCACCGTCCGCCTGCCGCGCCCGCGTGCGTACGGGCTCCGCGTGTACGGGCTCCGCGTGTACGGGTCCCGCGTGTACGGCTCGTCGCCGCCGCCCCCGTTCCCGTACGCGTCGCGCTCCACGCCCGCGTTCCTGTCCGTCATCCCCGCCATCCCCCCAGGCCCTTCTCCGGCCCGTCCGATCGATCCGGTGTGCCTCACCGGAGCTTCCCTTGACCGATGCCCGCCCTGACCGGTGGTCGAATCCTGCGCATGACGGTAGTGCCCCCGGATCACAACAGGAAGGCCGGAAGGTCACGACGGGGCGGCTCCTTTCCGTCGGTGGAACGGCCGGGCGACGCGCCGTACGCATGTGCGAAACTCCGTCCATGCTGGGTGTCACCGACCTTCCGACCTACCTCGCGGGCCTGCTGCTGATCGTTCTTCTGCCGGGCCCCAACTCGCTGTACGTGCTCTCCGTCGCGGCGCGACGCGGCGTACGCACCGGCTACCGGGCCGCCGCCGGGGTGTGGACCGGCGACGCCGTCCTCATGACGCTGGCCGCGCTCGGCGCGGCCTCGCTGCTGCGGACCACGCCCCTGCTGTTCGCCGTCGTCAAGTACGCGGGCGCCGGCTATCTGACCTGGCTGGCGATCGGCATGCTGCGGGCGGCGGTCTCCCTGTGGCGCGAACGGCACCGGCGCACCGCCGAACTGGCCGAGGCGGCCGAGGCGCCCGCGACGGGGGCGGCGGAGAACCCCTACCGGCGGGCGCTGGTGGTCAGCCTGATCAACCCGAAGGCGATCCTGTTCCTGATCTCGTTCTTCGTCCAGTTCGTCGACCCGGGCTACGCCTACCCGGCCCTGTCGTTCCTGGTGCTGGGGACGCTGCTCCAGCTCGCCAGCTTCCTCTACCTCTCGACGCTGATCTTCGGCGGCACCCGCCTGGCCGCCGTCTTCCGCCGCCGCAAGAGGCTGTCGGCGGGGGCGACTTCGGCGGCGGGCGTGCTGTTCCTGGGGTTCGCGGCGAAGCTCTCGCTGAGCAGCGTCTAGCCGTACTGCCCCGCGGGGCCGGCGAGGCGGGTGAGCGCTGCGGCGCGCTCACCAGCCTTGGGCCTCACGCGCCTCGGGCCGGCCTCACCTCCGTCGGGTCTCACGCGCGTCGGGTCTCACGCGCGCCGGGTCTCGCCCCCGCCGGGCTTCACCCCCCGCCGGTCCCCACCCCCGCAGGGTCTCACCCCCGCAGGGCCTCACCCCCCACGTTGTGGATCATCCGCTGGAGCACCTTCAGCGCGGCGACGAACTCCTCGTCGGGGATGCCCTCGTGGATCTCCGCGTGGGCCCGCGCGACCCGTGCGTACGCCCGGTCGCGCAACGCCCGGCCCTCGGGGGTGATCCGCAGCCGGGCCTCCTCGTCCTGGGTGATCAGCGCCCCTTCCAGCAGCTCGTCGACGGCCGCCTCGACGGTGTCCGGGCCGGTGTCGAGGGGGTGGCTGAGCAGGTCGACCACCTTGGCGCGGTCCACCCCCTCGGCGCCCGCGCCGAGGGCCTGGTTCAGCACCCACCAGGGCGGCTGGGTGAGTCCGTGTTCGGCCAGCGCCGACCGGATGTGGGTGACCGTCGCCTCGTGCGCGGCCCAGCTCCAGTAACCGATCGGCTGGCGGGCGAGTCCCGCGTCATCGTGTGAGTAGTCCATGCGCCGAACGTAGAACCTCGACGCGACTTGAGGTCAAGGGGTGCGGGCGGCCTCCTCCCGTTGGATCCGGTCACCCGGCGGACGGGCAGAGTTCACCCGGTGTCGTACCGGGTGTCACCCAATCCTTCCGGTCCGTCGTTACGTTGTTCCGGACCATGATCGAAGGTGAGGGCCCGCGTGCCGAAACTGTCCGTTGTCGTTCCGTTCCACAATGTCGGGGCCTACGCCGGGACCACGTTGAGCAGTCTGGCCCGTAACGCGGAGCAGGACATGGAGTTCCTGCTGGTCGACGACGCCTCCACCGACGGGACGACGGCCGTGGTCGACCACTGGGCCGAGCGGCTGCCCGGGGCCCGGGTGATCAGGCACGGGACGAACGCGGGCATCGCCGCCGCCCGCAACAGCGGCATCGACGCCGCCCGGGGCGACTTCATCACCTTCCTCGACGGGGACGACTGGTACGCCCCCGGCCACCTCGGCCGGCTGCTGCGGGCCGCCCAGGACCTGGACTGCGACTTCGCGCGCACGGACCACGTCCAGTCCACCGGCACCAGCCGTGTCGTGCGGCGGGCCCCGGCCCCGCTCCGCGACACCGTGCTCGACCCCCGTGAGGGGATCGGGGCCTCCGAGCGGGAGACGATGGTCGACTACCCCTTCGTCTGGGCGGGGATCTACCACCGGCGGCTCTTCGCGGACGGCGCCCAGCGCTTCGCCACCGAACTGCGCACCGCCGAGGACCGGTTGTGGATCTGGCAGCTCCATCTGCGCGCCCGCACCTACGCGTCGCTCGGGCTGTACGGCGTCTTCTACCGGCGCGGGGTCACCACCTCCCTCACCCAGATCAAGGACGACCGGCAGCTCGACTTCTTCCCCGCCTACGACACGCTGCTCGGACTGCTGGGGGAGGACCGGGACGCCGATCGCCTGCTCCCCAAGGCCGTCCGTACGTACTGCGCGATGATCGCCTTCCACAACGAGAAGGCGGACGGCTACGAACCCGCCACCGCCCGGCGGCTGCGCTCCGAGTCCACCGCCGCGCTGCACCGGATGCCGCAAGAGGTGCTCGAGAGCACCCTGACGTTGATCGACGACAAGCGCGGGGCGCTCCTGAGCCGCCTGCGTAACAAGCAGAAGGCCGCCTGACCCATGCCCGTGCTCACCCAGATCTTCCAGGTCTCCACCCTGTACGGTGCGGCCACCCTCGCCGCCGCGATCGACGCGGGCCAGTTCGGTGCGGCCGGGGGCAGCCGCCGCATCCTGTTGGTCTCCAACAACTCGGCTGTGCCCGAGACGGCGTTGCGGCTGGAGGAGATGCCGGGCTACGACGCGATAGCGGCCCGCTTCGACTCCGTCGTCGACTGGAACGAGACGATCCGCCCGCACCACCCCAGCGGCTGGGGCCCCCGCGCCGAGGAGACCGTGCTGTGGCAGCGCGCCTTCCGCCTGGCCTGGGGCATCGGCCCGGAGGACCGGGTGGAGCTGGCCGTGGAGTCCATCCAGGTCAATCCGGCCGGGGCCCTCGCGGCGATCTTCTCCGAGAGCGCCCTGCACGTGTACGCGGACGGCCTGATGAGCTACGGGCCGACCCGGAACAAGCTGCCCGGCTCGGTCGGCTGCCGTATCCGCCGGGTCCTCCACCTCGATCTGGTCACCGGTCTGGAGCCGCTGCTGCTCACGGAGTTCGGTGTCGCGGCGGAGCTGGTCCCGGACGACGCCTTCCGCCGGGTCCTCACCGAGATCTCCGACGCGGCCGGGGCGGA
Source organism: Streptomyces sp. NPDC007346 (assembly GCF_040703535.1). NCBI lineage: Bacteria > Bacillati > Actinomycetota > Actinomycetes > Kitasatosporales > Streptomycetaceae > Streptomyces > Streptomyces sp. NPDC007346. The sequence goes on along the minus strand of NZ_JBEYKR010000025.1, from coordinate 16,824 downwards.
CCCGCGGCTCGCCGCCGTGGAGGCCCAGGCCCCTACGGCGGTGCTTCTGGGCCAGTACCTCGCCACCCTGAACATCCTCACGGCCGAGGAGGAGGAGGACCTGCACGTCCGGATGTTGCGCGGCGCGGTCCGCGCCGGCCACACCTCGGTCCTCTTCAAGCCGCACCCGACCGCACCGGCCCGCTACTCGCAGGCGCTGGAGCGGGCGGCCGGGGAGGCGGGGGTCGAACTGACCGTGCTGGACAGCCCGTTGCTGGCCGAGACCCTTTACGAGCGCTGCGCGCCGGGCCTCGTCGTGGGCTGCTTCTCCACCGCGATGTTCACCGCCGCCGCGTACTACGGCATCCCCATCGCGCGGGTCGGCACCCGGCTCGTCCTGGACCGCATCACCCCGTACGAGAACAGCAACCGCATACCGCTGACGATCGTCGACCACCTGGTGCCCGGTCTGGAGCAGTACGAGGAGGGCGGCGCGAACTCGGCTGACGGGGGCGGCCCCGGGCCGCAGGGCGGGAACGGTGCCGTGGTGGGGGGCGGGAACGGTGCCGTGGTCGGGGGCCGGGCCGCGCCCGCCACGCTCGGCCCGCTGGTCCGCACGGTCGGCTACTGCATGCAGGCCCGTCTCCACCCCGCCCTGCGGTCCGAGGCCGAAGCCTGGCTGCGGGAACGGCTCGACGGCACCACCCAGCACTACTTCAAGCGCCGCCGGCTCCAGATGCTCACCCTCCCCGGCGGCGGCCCCCGGGGCGCCGCGGTCCGGCTGCGCCGGACCGTCCGCCGCACCCGCAGCAGCCTGGGCTTCTGAGCCGGTCCGCGAGCACCTTCACCGCGGTCGGCCACGGGGATCCGCCTGCTGGTCCGCAGGGCGGAGCGATGTCTCCGCCCGCCCGACCGACCGAGTTCGCCGGGACTCGGTCCGTACCCAGACTTCGAGGATCATGTCGACCACAGCCACCCCGCACCCCGCGCCCGTCGGGCCGAGCCCGCAGTCCTCGGCCGTCCCGGGCGGCGGCGCACCGCGCGAACACCGCTACGACATCGACCTGATCCGGCTGGTCTGCTCGGTCGGTGTGATCGTCTCGCACACGGGCGCCACGTTCATGGACGCCGCCGGCCGCAAGGCGTCCGGCGGGGCGCCCGTCTACTGGACGGGGCTGGTCGCCGATTCCCTCGGCCGCTTCGCCGTGCCGACGTTCTTCGCCATAGCGGGCTGGGCCGTCCTGGTCGGCGCGCCGCCCAAGGACGCCGCCCGGCTGTGGCAGCGGATGGTCCGGTTCCTGGTGCCGCTCGCGGTATGGACGGCCCTGTACCTGCTGTGGGGGCGGTGGCGGGGCACCAACGACGGCCCGATCGGGGACCTGGCGCTGGACTCGCTGTTCGCCTCGGTCCGGCCCGCCTACCACCTCTGGTACCTGTACGCCTACGTGCCGGTGATCATGTTGCTCGCCCTGGTCCCGATGGTGAGGGCGGGCAAGCGCCCCTGGGGGATCGCGGTCGCGCTCCTGGCCATCGCCGCCGCCCCGACGCTGGCCGGTGACCTGGCCCGGGTCACCGACTGGGACGTGCCGCGTTTCGGCTGGAGCTTCGGGGCGTACCAGGTCATATACGCGGTGCTGGGCGCCCTGCTGCTGGCGGCGCCCGCCGGGGCGTTCGGCAGGCGCCGGCTGCCCTGGCTGCTGCTCGCGGCGGCGAGCCTGGTCGCCGTGGTCGGGTACCAGCACAGGATCCACTACGTCATCCCGAACGCGAGCGTGGCCATCGCGCTGCTCACCGGCGGCTTCGTGCTCGCGCTGCACCGGGTGCGCCTCTCCGACCGGATCCGCCCCACCGTGACCCGGCTCGTCGAGGCGACGTTCGGCGTCTACATGGTCCACATCATCTTCGAGGACGTGCTGGCCGACGCGTTCGTCCGGGCCGACGTGGGGTGGCCGGCCGCCGTCGCGCTCTTCCTGGCGGTGTGTGCCGGGATCACCGTGCTGTCGTTCGCCGTCACCCTGTTGTGGCGGCGGATGGGGCTGGCGCGGCTGCTCGGCTGAGGTCAGGGCAGGTCAGGGCAGGTCAGGCGAGCGGTGCGCGGAGCGCCTTCAGCGCCCGCGCCCGCCGGGCCACCCGGCGCAGGGCCGGGCTGCGGCGCAGGAACGCCAGCCGGGCGGGGACCGCGCCGGGCAGGGCGAGCGAGGCCAGGCGGCGGCGCTTGAAGTAGCGCCAGGTGTGGTCGTCGAGACGGCTGGAGAGGTAGGCCTCGGCGGCCGGCCGCAGGTCCGGGCGGACCCTCGGCTGCATCGCGAAGGCGACCGCGGCCAGCAGGGCGTTCGTGTCTGCCCGCACCCTCGTGTCTGCCTGCACCCTCGCCTCTGCCTCTGCCTCCGTACGAGGCGACCGGGCGGGGCCCGTACAGGTGTCCGCCCGCGCTTCCGCCTCCGTACGCACCTCTGCCTCTGCCTCCGTACCGGCGTCCGAGCCGGAGCCCGTACGGGTGTCCGCGCCGACCTCCGTACCGGGTGCCGAGCCCGACGCGGAGCCGGCGTCCCGCAGGCCGGGCAGCAGGGCGTCGGCGATCGTCGCCGGTACCCGCTCGGCGTTCTCGTACGGAGCCAGCCGCTCCAGGAGCAGCCCGGTGCCGACGGTCGCCACGGGCAGCCCGTGCGGCCCGGCCGCCGTGAACAGCGCCGCCGACGAGCAGCCGACCACCAGCGCCGGCCGCAGGCGGTGCAGGAGGACCCCGGCCGCGACGGGCACGGAGGCGTCCAGCACCGTCAGTTCGGCCCCCAGCCGCGCCGCCTCGGCGGCCATCGCGGCCACGTCCCCCTCCGACCGGCCACCCACCACCCCACCGCCCCCCGACCTGCCCGGCACAGCCCCACCCTCCACAGCCCCACCCTCCACAGCCCCGCCCGGCACAGCCCCACCCTCCACAGCCCCGCCCGGCACAGCCCCGCCCCCCACAACCCCATCCGGATCCGGCGCGAACACCAGCCGGGTGTGGCCCAGCGCCACCGCGCCGCGCACCATGTCCAGCCGCACCTCCGCCGCCTCGGCCGGGGAGAGCAGCCCCGGCGCGGCGAGGCGCTGCCCCAGCAGCAGGGCGGGCGCCTCCGCCTCGGGCAACTCCACGGGTACGTCGGCGAGTTCGGCCACGACCTTCAGGAGCGCCGCACTCGGTACGGCCCGCGCCTCCACCCCGTACTCACCGAGCAGCAGCGGCCGCAGGCCCGGGACCAGGTCCGGATGGAACAGCCGGCGCACCCGGGTGCCGGTCAGCGGCGGGACCCTGCCCCCGGTCGGTCCGTAGCAGGCCGGCCCGTCGGCGTACACGTCGATCGGTACGCCCGCGAAGATCCGGGTGAGGCTCTGCGCGGGGCCGGCGTGCGGGGACTCCACCACCAGCTCCACCTCCTCGTCGCCCAGGCCCCAGGCGCGCCGGAAGTGGCGCTCCCACAGGGGGACGTCGTCGGCCCTGGGCAGCCAGCCGTCCGGGTGGAAGGGGAAGATCGCGTCGTTCCACGAGACCACCTCGTCGAAACGCGTACGCAGCCGGGCGAAGCCGGCGCTCTCCGCCGGGTCCGGCACGGTCTCCGGAGCCGGTCCGTCCGTCCGGGAAAGCAGCAGGATCCGGCGGCCGGCCTCGGCGAAGCACCCCGCGTCGGCCATGGCGGCGAGCATCGTCACCGCGGAGGGCGTGGAGGCGTGGAGGATACGGGCGGTCACGCGGCACCCGCCCCCTTCGCGGTGCCCGGACGCCTGCGCAGTCTGCGCAGCCGGGTCGCCCGCTGTACGTCCATGGAGTCGAGGGCCTCGTCCAGTGTCCGTTGGGGCAGGCGCGCCATGGCCGCCGCGCTGCCCGCCTTCAACTCGCGTGCCAGGGACGGCTCCAGCACACCGAGGGAGTCCAGATGGTGTGCGATGACCGCGCAGTAGGTGCGTACGGCCTTGGGCAGCAGGGCCTGTGCGTCCCGGTCCGCCGCCGTCTCCTCGACGACCTGGTCGAACGCGCGGAGGAAGTCGAGCCGGCGGCGGTCGCCGGTCCGGGTGAGGGAGGTGGAGACCCCGCGCCGGTAGAAGTAGCTCAGCGTGTCCAGCACGGCGAAGGACTCGGCCTCGCGGTGCAGCCGCCAGATCCACGGCCGGTCCTCCGCGGTGTGCAGCCCCTCGGTGAAGTGCAGCAGCCCCCGGTCCAGGAGGCGGCGGTGGTAGAGCCCCGCCCAGGCGTAGGCGTAATCCACCGACGTGGTGCGGGTGGCGGGCAGGATCGCGGCCCGCGGGTCACCGACCGATCCGCAGGGGCCGTGCGGCACCCGCCGTACGCTGCGGGACCTGCCGTTCACCCGGACGTGGGCGGTGCGTACGAAGTCGCAGCCCAGCGCCTCGGTCCGGGAGAGCAGCTCCGCGAAGTGGCCGGGGGCGAGCCAGTCGTCGCCGTCCAGGAACGCGATGTACTCCCCGCGGGCGGCGTTCAGCCCGGTGTTGCGCGCGGCCGCGATACCGCCGTTGACCTCGTGCCGGTGCAGGGCCGTTCCGGGGATCTCGTCCAGGGCGCGCAGGAGCAGTTCGCCGGTCCCGTCGGTCGAGCAGTCGTCGACGAGGAGGAACTCGAAGTCCTCGCGGAGGTTGGTCCGCAGACTCCTGAGGGTGTCCGGCGCATAGGCCCGCACATTGAAGAAGGGCACGATGACGGAGAGCTTGACCACCCGCCCGACGTTAGGGCGGGGCGCGGCACGGACCTTGTCCCCGATGAGGAATACAGGTGAACGGCGGCCGTCGATGCGGTGAACCGGTCGCCTTGGATATCGCTCCCCCCTACGGAATGCCCGGAAAGGGGACGGGAATGAGGTGAGGGCCCTCCTGGCGAGCGGAGAGGAATCACCGGTGAACGGTGAAGGGTGAACGAAGAATGGAATGCAGGTGAACTACCCACCACAGCAACCCATTTGGTGGAGCCAGGCCGTCGAATCCCCAATAGTCGGCCCGCTGTTAACCATCTGTTGCCATCGCGTTGGGCCGCGCATCGAAATGCCTTCCTAACTTCTAGGACGTGCCCCCACGTACCAGCAACGCGGCCGATCCGGCCCGAACCCCCGATGCGCCCCGCCCGGCGCTGCGGGTCGCCGTCCTCGCCGACTCCGACACCCGGTGGAAATGGGGCGCGCTCACCGCGCGCCGCCTGACCGCCGAGGCGGACCAGGGGGGCGCGCGCCCCGTCGAGGTCAGCGGGTTGCTGCTGCGCGGCCGGGCCACCCCGACGCCCCGCCAGCTCGCGGAGGTCGGCGAGGTCGGCATCGACGCCGGGCGGGTCCGCGAGGTCACCGCCGTCGAGTTCCTGCACACCGTGCGCGACGAGGCGTACGACGTCGTCGTCCTCGCCCTCGTCGGCGGCGGCGTCCAGGCGATGCTGCACGGGCTGGCCGCACTGGACCTGGAGCGCCGCCCGGTCATCGTCACCGGGTACGTGGGCGTCGTCTACGAGAAGCTCGCCGACGGCCTCCTCCTCCGCCACGGCGCGGACATCGTCCTCGCCAACTCGGCCCACGACGCGGAGCGCTTCCGCGCGGTGTACGAGGGGGTGGGCGCCGACGCCTCGGCCGTCACGGAGGCCGCGCTCCCCTTCCTCGGCGGAGCCCCGTACCGCGCCGAAGAGGGCCGCGACACCGTGGTGTTCGCCGCCCAGCCCTCCGTACCGGCCTCCCGCGCCGACCGTACGTACCTGCTCCGCCGGCTCGTCGAGCACGCCCGGCTGCACCCCCGCCGCGAGGTGCTGCTCAAGCTGCGCTCCAAGCCCGGCGAGCACACCACGCACATCGAGGAACTGCCCTACCAGAAGCTCGCGCAGAGGCTGCCCGGCGGGCTGCCGCCCAACTTCCGCCTGGTCTACGGGCACATGGGCGAGGTCCTGGACCGCACCGACCTCCTGGTCACCGTCTCCTCGACCGCCGCGCTGGAGTCCCTGCACCGCCGCATCCCGACCGCGATCCTCACCGACCTCGGCGTACGCGAACCCCTCGGCAACCACCACTTCGTCGGCTCCGGCCTCCTCACCTCCTGGGACCGGCTCGACGGCGGATACCGCCCGCGCCCGGACGGGCAGTGGCTGGCGGGTCAGGGCGTCGCCGCCGACGGCTCGTACGGCTCCGCCTACGACACCGCCCGCGCCAAGGTCGCCGCGCTGCTGGAGGGCGGCCGGCTCCCGCCGCTCGCCCCCTACTACACGCCCGCCACCGCCCCCGGCTACCTCCCCTCCATTCTCGCCCGCCACCACCTGGCCCCCGACGGCACGCCCCTGCCCGGCGCCGCCGCGCCGCAGGAGCCCGGCCGGGTGCGGGGCGCGGTCCGCGAGACCGTCCGCAACGCGGCGCGCGGCGCCTACCGCCACGGCGTCCAGCGCGTCGCCCCGGTGATCCGCCGGATGGGGGAGCTGTGACCACCACCCCAGGGACCTCCAGGACCTCAGGAGCCCCGACGAACCCAGGAGCAGCGATGCAGCCGCCCCCGACCCCGACCGTCCTCGCCGTGATCCCCGCCCGCGGCGGATCCAAGGGCGTCCCCGCCAAGAACCTCGCCGAGGTCGGTGGCATCCCCCTGGTGGGCCGTGCGGTCCGCGCCGCGCTGGGCGCCCCCGAGGTCACCGACGTCGTCGTCACCACCGACGACGGGACCATCGCGGAGGCCGCCCGTACCGCCGCCGCCGACCTCGGCGCCGCCCACCGGCTGCACTGCGTGGAGCGTCCCGCCGCCATCGCGGGCGACACCGCCACCAGCGAGGCGGCCGTCCTGCACGCCCTGGACGTCTACGAGGCAGAGCGCGCCCGGAGCGTCGACGTGGTCCTCCTCGTCCAGTGCACCAGCCCGTTCGTCTCCCGCGAGGACATCGACGGCGTGGCCAGGGCGGTGGCCCGGGAGGGCGCCGACACGGCCGTCACCGTCGCCCCGTTCCACGGGTTCGTCTGGCGCGACGGGCACGCGGTGGAGGAGGGGACGTACGGCGTGAACCACGACAAGTCGGTACGCCCCCGCCGCCAGGACCGGCCCCAGGACTTCCTGGAGACCGGCGCCGTGTACGCGATGGACGCGGCGGGCTTCCGCACCCACCGCCACCGCTTCTTCGGCCACACCGCGCTCGTGCCCACCGACCCGGCCCGGGTGCTGGAGATCGACGACCCGCACGACCTGGCCCGCGCCCGCGCGCTCGCCCCGCTCCTGGACCCCTCGCCGCTGCCCTCCCTCGCGGACGTGGACGCGGTCGTCCTGGACTTCGACGGCACCCAGACCGACGACCGGGTCATGGTCGACTCCGACGGCCGCGAGACCGTCGCCGTGCACCGGGGCGACGGACTGGGCATCGCCGCCCTGCGCAAGGCCGGCGTCCCCCTCCTGATCCTCTCCACCGAACAGAACCCGGTCGTCGCCGCCCGCGCCCGCAAGCTCCAGGTGCCCGTCCTGCACGGCATCGACCGCAAGGACGAGGCGCTCAAGCAGTGGTGCGACGAGCAGCACATCGCCCCCGACCGGGTCCTCTACGTCGGCAACGACGTCAACGACCTGCCCTGCTTCTCCCTGGCGGGCTGGCCCGTGGCGGTCGCCAGTGCCCACGACTCGGTACGCGCCGCGGCGCGCGCCGTCACGACCACCCCCGGCGGCCACGGCGCCATCCGCGAGATCGCGGCCTGGCTGCTGGGCCCCACCCTCACCACCACCACCGCTGACACCTCAGCCCTCACTGTCCCCACCAAGTAAGGAAGCACCACCATGAGCACCTCCCGTCTGCGCACGTTCGGCACCCGTACCGCCGGACCCGGCAACCCCGTCTACATCACCGGCGAGATCGGCATCAACCACAACGGTGACCTCGGCAACGCGCTGGCCCTGATCGACGTGGCCGCCGAAGCCGGCTGCGACGCGGTCAAGTTCCAGAAGCGCACCCCGGAGATCTGCACCCCGCGCGACCAGTGGGACATCGAGCGCGACACCCCCTGGGGCCGGATGACGTACATCGACTACCGCCACCGCGTCGAGTTCGGCGAGGAGGAGTACCGCGCCATCTCCGAGCACTGCGCCGAGCGCGGCATCGACTGGTTCGCCTCCCCGTGGGACACCGAGGCCGTCGCCTTCCTGGAGAAGTTCGACGTCCCCGCCCACAAGGTGGCCTCCGCCTCCCTCACCGACGACGAGCTGCTGCGCGCCCTGCGCGCCACCGGCCGCACGGTGATCCTCTCCACCGGCATGTCGACCCCGAAGCAGATCCGCCACGCGGTCGAGGTGCTGGGCAGCGACAACATCCTTCTCTGCCACGCCACTTCCACGTACCCGGCCAAGGCCGAGGAGCTGAACCTGCGGGTCATCAACACCCTCCAGCAGGAGTACCCCAACGTCCCGATCGGCTACAGCGGCCACGAGACGGGCCTCCAGACCACGCTGGCCGCCGTCGCTCTCGGCGCCACCTTCGTCGAGCGCCACATCACCCTGGACCGCGCCATGTGGGGCTCCGACCAGGCCGCCTCCGTCGAGCCGCAGGGCCTGACCCGCCTGGTCCGCGACATCCGCACCATCGAGGCCTCCCTCGGCGACGGCGTCAAGAAGGTGTACGAGTCCGAGCTCGGCCCGATGAAGAAGCTCCGCCGCGTCCCGGGCGTCGTCGCCGAGACCGAGAACGCGCCGGCCCGCGAGCCGGTCGCGGTCTGAGCGCCGACCGGTGAACCTCGCCTTCGTCGAGAGCCCGGTCCAGCTCCTGAACGTCCTGGAGTGGACCCACGCCAAGGGGGGAGACGACCCGGCCGCCACCACGGTCGTCGTCCTCCCCCCGGTCGACCCGATGTCGCGCGGCCAGTTGCGCCGGATGGCGGAGCTGGCCCGCGACGAGGGCGTCACCGTCCGCTGGCAGGAGGCGCGCGGGGAGTCCGGCGCGCCTCTCAAGGCCCTGCGCGCCCTGGCCGGACTGGTCCGGCGCGCGGACCACATCGTGATCGGTGACCCGTTCTCCCGTTACGTGCAGCTCCTGCTCACGCTGGTCCGCGCCGAGCGCCTCACGGTGGTCGACGACGGCACGGCGACCATGGAGTTCGTCGCCCAACTGGCCCGGGGCGAGCGGCTGACCCGCTGGCACCGCAAGGGCCGCGGCGGCCCGCGCGAACTGCTCCTGGCCCCGGTCACCGCGACCGCCCGCCGCCGCTTCACCCCGACGGCCCGGCACGCGGTGGAGGTCTTCACCGCGATGCCGGTCGAGCCCCCCGAGGGCATCGCCGTCACCGCCAACACCTTCGCCTGGACCCGCGCCCGCTTCGGTCCGCCGAGCGTCGGCAGGGGCGCGGACCTGGTGGGCACCTCCCTGGTGGAGACGGGGGTGGTCGACCCGGTCCCGTACCAGGAGGCGGTCGCGGCCCTGGCCCGTACCCACGGCGCGACCCGCTACTTCGCCCACCGCCGCGAGTCCGCCGAGAAGCTCCACGCCCTGGAAGCCGCCACGGGTCTGGAGATCGTCCGCCCGGACCTCCCCCTCGAACTCATCGCCCGCCGCGGCCCCATCGGGCACACGGTGGTGAGCTTCCCCTCGACGGTGGTCCACACCCTCCCGCTGGCCCTGGCCGGCACCGGTGTGAACGTCGCGGTCTGCGACATCGCCCCGGAGTGGCTCCGTACGACGGCCTCGCCGCGCGCGCAGGGGTTCCTCAGCGGGGTCACGGAGACGGCACGGGGGGTGCAGCGGCTGACCGCCACGGTGCATTAGGGGCCGTCAGGTGAGGCGATTCACATACCTCTTGTCCGGTTTTCCCTGCATGGGTTCCACATCAACCACTGGTCATTTACACATGATCTTCATAGAGTCCCGCTGGGTTCCTCATCATCGAGGATCTGCATCTTCTCTTCGGTATGAGGTGGGACTGTGTGGAGACGGCTGCGCTCGCGTAGAGCTACGGGCCTGGTGGTAGGGGGTGTCGGCCTCGCCGTGCTGGCGACGCTGACGCCCCAGGCGGCGGCTGCGGAGAGCGAGCCACCCGCGCCCGCCCCGCGATCCGCCGCCGACGGCGGTGTCAGCGCGGACGCCGCGCAGGCGGAGGCGAAACAGACCGGCAAGCCGGTCGAAGTGACATCGATGCGCGGCGAGAGCAGCGAGGTCTTCGCGACCCCCGAGGGGAACTTGGAGGCGCGGGAGTATCTGCGTCCGGTGCGGGCGCGGGTGGAGGGCGAGTGGCGGCCGGTCGACACCGCTCTGGTGCGTGCGGCGGACGGAAGTGTCGCACCGAAGACGGCCACGGTCGAGCTGGCGTTCTCCGGGGGCGGCGACGCGCCCCTCGTACGGATGCGGAAGGCCGGTCGTGAGCTGGCTCTGTCGTGGCCGGGGGAGCTGCCGGCGCCGGAGCTGGACGGCCCCAGGGCCACGTACCGGGATGTGTTGCCGGATGTGGATCTGCGGATGGAGGCGCAGGAGGACGGCTTTACGCAGTTGCTGGTGGTCAACTCTGCCGAGGCGGCGGCGAACGAGGAGCTGTCGGAGCTGCGGCTGAAGTTGGCCGCGGACGGTATGGATGTGCAGCAGACGTCCGGCGGCGGTCTGGAAGCGGTCGACAAGGGCGCGGGCGGCGCGGTGTTCGAAGCGCCCCAGCCCTTGATGTGGGACTCCAGCACCGTGTCCGAGAACGCCGACACGTCCGAGAACGCCGGCGGCGCGTCGGCGCGGTCGGCGCCCGCAGTGCGTGGGGGGGTGGGTTCCGCCGCTCCGGAGGGTTCGGAGGAGGCCGCTCCCACGGAGTCGGGGAAGCTGGCCCCGGTGGGGGTGGCGCTTCCGGCCGGGGGCGAGGAGCTGGTCCTGACGCCGGACGCCGATGTGCTGCGGGGCGCGGACACGACGTATCCGGTCTTCATCGATCCGCAGTGGTACTCGCCGAAGGCTGCGGCGTGGACGATGGCGTCGAAGTACTGGGCCTCCTCCCCGCAGTGGAAGTTCAACGGTCAGTCCGACGCCGGTATGGGCCTGTGCAACTGGAGCTACTGCCAGCCCAATGACACCAAGCGGCTGCTGTACCAGATTCCGACCTCCCGGTTCGCCGGCCAGACGGTGCTGTCGGCGGAGTTCGTGGTGCGCAACACCTGGTCGGCCTCGTGCACGGCCAAGGCTGTGCAGCTGTGGCGGACGAAGGGCATCTCGGCCTCGACGACGTGGAATTCGCAGAACGCGTCCGGTTTCTGGATCAAGCAGCTGAAGTCGTCGTCGTTCGCGCACGGTTACACCGGATGCGCGGCCAAGGACGCCGAGTTCGACGTCAAATCGGCGGTCCAGGAAGCGGCCAACGGCAAATGGTCCACGATGACGTTCGGGCTGCGGGCCGCGAGCGAGACGGACGGGCTGGCCTGGAAACGGTTCTCCGACAAGGCGTTCCTGCGTGTGCAGTACAACCGGCCGCCCGCGCAGCTGAAGATGTCGCAGCTCTCGATGGAGTACGGCGGTGTCTGCAAGTCCACCACGGGTGCTCCCCGGGTGCGCACGCTCGGCAAGATCAACATCAACGGTGTGACCGACCCGGACGGCGACAACGTCGCGATCCAGGTCCAGGCCTCGTGGGACGCGGGTGACGGCAAGGGCATGATCGGCCGGTGGAACCCGGCCCTGACCTCGTACAAGAAGTCCGGCTCGGCCTTCACGATGAGTCTGCCCACGTCGATCCCGCAGAACAAGACGATCGGCTGGCACGTCCGTTCCTATGACGGGGCCCAGTATTCGCCGTGGTCCTCGGCCGGTGACCCGACTGCGTGCTACTTCGTCTACGACAAGACCGTCCCGGCGGCGCCGACCATCGCCTCCGGGGAGTACCCGGCGTCGCAGCCGGACGATCCGAACGACCCGTGGCTGGACGGCGTGGGCCAGTACGGCACCTTCACCTTCAAGTCGTCGTCCAGTGACGTGACGCGCTACTGGTACGGCGTCAACAGCAACCCCGCCTCCGCCAACCAGCTCACCACCACCGCCGGCGCGGCGAAGAACATGAAGGTGCTGCCCTCCAAGCCGGGGCTGAACTTCGTCACCGCCCAGGCTTTCGACGCGGCGGGGAACGGTTCGGAGATCCGTACGTACCAGTTCCGCGTCAAGGCCGGGCAGCCCGAGCGGGCCACCTGGCAGCTGGACGAGGAAGCCGGAGCCACCGAGGCACAGGGCTCGACCCCGCCGAGGCCCCTGGCCCTGCACGGCGGCGCGACCACGGGCGTGGCCGGGACGAAGGGCACCGCCCTCGAACTCAACGGCACCGACGCCTACGCCTCCTCCGACCTCTCCGTGGTCGACACCACGCGCGGGTTCTCGGTCTCCGCGTGGGTGAAGCTGTCGAAGGTGCCCAACGACGCGGCGATCATCGCCTCCCAGCCGGGCAACCACAGCCCAGGCTTCGAGCTGTACTACTCGGCTTCACTGAGCCGGTGGGTGTTCAACCAGTTCGAGACCGACCAGCCCAACGCGAAGATCATCCGGGCGATGGCTCCTCAGCCCGGTGGCGTGAGCGCGAACACCTGGACGCACCTGACCGGTTCGTACGACGAGGTCGCCAAGAAGCTGCGGCTCCACGTCAATCGCCAGCTCATCGGTGAGGCGGCGCTGCCCAACGCGTGGAACGCCCGTCGCGGTCTGACGATCGGGGCCGGCTCCTACAGCGGGGTGAAGAAGTCGTTCTTCCCCGGCACTGTGGACGAGCTCCAGATCTTCGACAGGGCGGTCTCTCAGGCGGAGATCGACAAGCTGTACGCCAAGCAGCCCGTCGGCGACCCCGGCAGCCCCGCCGTGGCGATCTTCCCGCTGGACGAGGAGGCGGACGCCACGGAGATCCGGGGGCAGGGCGGCGTCCTGCCCGCCACGTACACCGGTGGTGTCACCACCGGGGTCCCGGGCATCGCCGGAAAGGCCGCACAGTTCGACGGGAGCACCGGGTACGCGCGGGTCGGCCGCACCAGCGGCCCGCACGTGAACACCTCGCGCAGCTTCAGCGTCAGCGCCTGGGCGAAGATGGACGCCACCAAGCCGAACCAGGCAGGGATCATCGCCGCCCAGACCGGCAACCATGCTCCGGGGTTCGAGCTGTACTACTCGGCCGCCTACGACCGGTGGGCGTTCAACCAGTTCTCCGCCGACACCCCGCAGGGCCAGCCCGTCCGTGCGATGCAGCCGGAGGGAACGACAGCGCGGGGCGGTGAATGGGTCCACCTGACCGGCGTCCACGACACCGTCGCCAACACGCTGACGCTCTACGTCAACGGCCAGAAGGCGGGCTCCACCCAGCTCAGCACCTCCTTCAACGCCAACCAGTCCATCTTCATCGGGGCCGGCTCCTACGGCGGGGTCGTCAAGAGCTACTTCCCCGGTCTGATCGACGACGTCCGCCTCTTCGAACGCCCGGTCTCCGCCGAGGAGGTACAGCAGCTCTTCCGGCAGCGTCCGCTGGTCAAGAGCAGGTGGAACTTCGAGGGGACGACCTCCGGGACGCCTGCCGGCACCCCGGACTCCTCGCAGGAGAACAACCACCTGAGCCTTTACGGCGCCGCCCAGCTGGGCACGGGCTGGATCGACAGCAGCGCTCTCCAGCTGAACGGTACGAACGCCTACGCGGCGACGGCGAAGATGCCCGTCGACACCAGCACCAGCTTCACGATGACGGCCTGGGCCCAGGCGGCGGCGGTGCCGGACCGCGACATGACCGTACTCAGCGCCGGTGGCACGACGCGCAGCGCGCTGGAGGTCCGCTACCGCCCCGACCCGGCCGATCCGAACGGGCTCGGCAGCTGGCAGCTCGCCCTTCCCGACAAGGACAACGCGGCCGCCGCCGTCAAACAGCTGAGCAACACCGAGTTCGCCGACGTCCGGGACTGGAACCACATCACCGTCGTCTACGACGGGTTCGTCAAGGAAGCGCGCCTCTACGTCAACGGCGTCCTCCAAGAGGTGGCCTGCCGTGACGCGGACGGCGACGGCAACGCGGACGAGTCGGGATGCCAGGACCTGATCGCCTGGGCCGGTGACGTCCTGACGTTCAAGGCGACCGGGGCGCTCCAGATCGGACGGGCCCAGGGCTCCGGCGGGTACTTCGCCGGGTCGGTCGACGATGTGTGGACCTTCCAGGGTGCTTTGAACGAAAGCCAGGTCTACGAACTCTTCGCGGGGTTCGCCGACATACCCACCGAAGTTCCCAGCGGAAGCTGACATGACGGGCCCGGGGCGGGCCCGGCCTTCGCCGGCCGGCCTGCCTCGGGCCTTTGCCTTTCCCACCGCACCCCCACCTCACCCCACCTCACCGTGCTCCGCCCTTTTCCACGGGGCTGAGCACCTGGCAGCAATGGACGAACCCATATGAGACCCACCCGTATACCTCCACCCGGAGCACCCGGGGCATCCGGAGCACCCGGTGCACCTGGAGTACCCGGAGCATCCGGAGCATCCGGAGCCGGACGGCTCCGCCGTACCTCGATCGTTCTGTCGGCCGTGATGGTGGCAACGCTGTTGCAGGCCGCCGCGGCTCCCGTCTCCGCGTCCGCCGTGACGAACCTTCCCGGCCTGCCTGCCTCGGAGGAGCCCGTCGACGGCAGCAGGACCGACCAGGTCAGGCCGCGGGCCGTGACCAAGGGGCCGAGGGTTCCCGCTGATGCCCCGCAGGTGGCGCTGCCCGCCGCCGGTGAGGCGACGGTGGCCGTCCCAGGCGTCGGCGCGAAGGGGGATGCGCGCTTCGCCCGGCCGAAGGGGCAGCCGATCGGCATCGGTCGCGCCGAGGCCGGTGCCAAGGCCGGTGCCAAGGCCGGTGCAGGGGCCGGTGCCAAGGCCGGTGCCAAGGCCGGCTCAGGGGCCGAGAAGGGGGCGGCGGCGGGGGCCAGTTCGGTCGCGTCCGCGTCCTCAGCCCCTGCTGACGTCACCTCCCGCATCCTCGACCGCAAGCAGGCGGCGCGGGCCGGTGTGAGTGGTGTGCTGTTCACGCTCACCCCGAAGTCCCCGCCCGTAGCGAGCCGTTCAGGGGGAAGCCCTGCCGAGACCCCGGTCGCGGTGTCGGTGGACTACGAGGCGTTCACGGAGGCCTACGGAGGTTCCTACGCCTCCCGCATGCGGTTGGTCGAACTTCCGGCCTGTGCGCTCACCACCCCGGACAAGGAGGGGTGCCGTAGCGGCACGCCCGTCGCCGCGGTGAACGACACGGCCGCGCGGACGCTGACGGCGGACGCGGTGGCGCTGCGGGCGGGGGCACCCACCGTGCTGGCCACCGTGGCGGCGGCGGACGGGGACAAGGGCGACTACAAGGCGACCTCGCTGTCGCCCTCCTCCACGTGGGACACCAGCTTGAACACCGGTGACTTCACGTGGTCCTACGACATCCAGACCCCGGAGGTCCCGGGCGGCCTGGAACCGAGTGTGGGTCTCTCCTACGCGTCCGGGGCGGTCGACGGCCGTACCGGCGGGACGAACAACCAGGCGTCCTGGGTGGGTGACGGCTTCGATCTGTGGCCGGGATTCATCGAGCGCCGCTACAAGCCCTGCGCGGACGACGGCGTGAAACACGCCGACGGCCGGAAGCCCGGCGACATGTGCTGGGCCTACGACAACGCGTTCGTCTCCTTCAACGGGTCGGGCGGCGAGCTCGTCCCGGCCGGCAACGACGAGTTCAAGCTCAAGGTCGACGACGGCACCCGGGTCACCCGGCTGGAGTCCGCCGACCGTGCGAACGGTGACAACGACAACGAATACTGGCGTCTGACCGCCCCTGACGGCATCCAGTACTTCTTCGGTTACAACCGGCTGCCCGGCTGGACCACGGGCAAGCCCACCACCGACTCCACCTGGACCCTGCCGGTCTACGGCAACAACACCGGCGAGAAGTGCCACGGGGCGACGTTCGCGGACTCCTGGTGCCAGCAGGCCTGGCGGTGGAACCTCGACTACGTGGTCGACCCCCACGGCAACGCCATGAGCTACCACTACACCAAGGAGACCAACTCCTACGGCCGCAACCTCAAGGCCACCGACGACACCCCCTACACCCGGGGCGGAACCCTCAAGCGCATCGACTACGGACAGCGCTCCAACGACCTGTACACGGCCAAGCCGCTCTCGCAGGTCGTCTTCGCCAATGGCGAGCGCTGCCTGCCCAAGTCCGGTGTCACGTGCGCCGCGGACACGATCGACTCCCAGGCCTTCCACTGGTACGACACCCCCTGGGACCTCAACTGCAAGGCGGGCACGAGCTGCGACAACAGCCGTATGTCGCCGTCGTTCTGGACCCGCAAGCGGCTGACGGGCATCACCACCCAGGTCCTCAACGGTGCCGGGACCTACGACAAGGTCGACTCCTGGAAGCTGACCCACCGCTGGGGCATGGCCGACACCGACTACCAGCTCCTGCTGGAGAGCATCCAGCGCACGGGTGAGTCCGCGACCCCGGCCGTCACGCTCCCCAAGACGACGTTCGCCTACACCCAGCTCGCCAACCGCCTGGACAGGACCGGCGACGGATTCGCCCCCTTCATCAAGGACAGGCTCTCCACGATCGATGACGAGTCCGGCGGACAGATCAGCGCCAACTACTCCGCACCGGCCTGCAACGCGAACTCCCTGCCCACCCCCGAGACCAACACCACCCGCTGCTTCCCCCAGTACATCGGAGGCAACGACACAGACCCCGCCACCGAACACTGGTTCAACAAGTACGTCACGACATCCGTCACCCAGACCGACCGCACCGGTGGCTCACCGGACCAGGTCACCAGCTACCAGTACCTCGGCGACGCCGCCTGGCACTACAACGACGACGACGGCCTGACCAAGGAGAAGGAGAAGACCTGGTCCCAATGGCGCGGCTACGGACAGGTCAGGGTCAA
>NZ_JBEYKR010000024.1:0-60673 GCF_040703535.1 Streptomyces sp. NPDC007346 | reverse complement strand
ACCGGTGAGCCGAAGATGGCGGTGGTCGACAAGGACTCGTTCTGGGTCTACGGCTTCTTCGAGGAGACCAAGCTGCCGCATGTGAAGGTGGGCGACACCGCGATGCCGCCCGTCCGCATGAAGTCGGGCAGGAAGAAGACCGCCGCCCAGCCCATCGCGATGTAGCACGGCGTGTAGAGCCAGCGCGGGGCGCCGACCCAGAAGACCCGGAAGGCGATGCCCGCCGCCGCGGCCGCCCACACCGCCCACAGCAGGGGCCGTCCGGTGGATTCGGGCAGGAGCAGCAGGGTCAGCGGGGTATAGGTCCCCGCGATGATCAGGAAGATGTTGGCGTGGTCCAGGCGGCGGAGCACCGCCTCTCCGCGCGGGCCCCAGGTGCCGCGGTGGTAGACCGCGCTCACGCCGAAGAGCAGGCAGGCGGTCGCGACGTAGATGGCGCACGCGATCCGGCCGCGGGCGCTGTCGGTCAGGGCGATCAGGGTGATTCCGGCGATCACCACTGCCGGGAACATGCCGGCGTGCAGCCAGCCGCGCATCCGGGGCTTGACGGGGACGGGATCGAGTTCGACCGGTCCCCTGGTCGCCTCGGCAGGTCCTTGGGTCGCGGCGGCAGCGGCGGCGTCAGTCATATCCGCATGTTACCTACGCAACCGTAGGTAACGAATACGAGTGGTGATGCTCACGTGTGCGGCCCCCTGGACGTATGGGCGGAACGGCCGGATGATCAAATGAGTGCGGTCGGCACCGGATGAGCGCCAGGGGATCGAAGGGTACGAAGCATCCGGGTCGCAGCCCCCACGGGGCACCTGACAACACACACCCTCATCAAGGAGCGATCGTGGCGCGCGACATCGCGGCTCCCCTCACTGTCCCCACCCACCACCAGGAGCTGATCTCCTGGGTCGACGAGATCGCAGCCATCACCCAGCCGGACCAGGTGGTCTGGTGCGACGGCTCCGAGGCCGAGTACGAGCGCCTGTGCGGGGAGCTCGTCGCCAAGGGCACGTTCACCAAGCTGGACGAGATCAAGCGGCCGAACTCGTACTACGCCGCGTCCGACCCGAGCGATGTCGCCCGCGTCGAGGACCGTACGTTCATCTGCTCCAAGGAGGAGAAGGACGCCGGGCCGACCAACCACTGGAAGGACCCCGCCGAGATGCGGGAGATCTTCACGGGGCAGGACGGTGTCTTCCGCGGCTCCATGCGCGGCCGCACCATGTACGTCGTGCCGTTCTGCATGGGCCCCGTCGGCTCGCCCCTCTCCGCCATCGGCGTCGAGATCACCGACTCGGCGTACGTCGCCGTCTCCATGCGCACCATGACCCGCATGGGGCGGACGGTCCTGGACGAGCTGGGCGGCGACGGCTTCTTCGTGAAGGCCGTCCACACCCTCGGCGCCCCCCTGGCCGACGGCGAGCAGGACGTCCCGTGGCCCTGCAACACCACCAAGTACATCTCGCACTTCCCCGAGGACCGCGAGATCTGGTCGTACGGCTCCGGCTACGGCGGCAACGCCCTGCTCGGCAAGAAGTGCTACGCCCTGCGCATCGCCTCCGTGATGGCCCGCGACGAGGGCTGGCTCGCCGAGCACATGCTCATCCTGAAGCTCACGCCGCCGCGTGGGGAGTCGAAGTACGTCGCCGCCGCGTTCCCCTCCGCCTGCGGCAAGACCAACCTCGCCATGCTGGAGCCGACCATCCCCGGCTGGACCGTGGAGACCATCGGCGACGACATCGCCTGGATGCGGTTCGGTGAGGACGGCCGGCTCTACGCGATCAACCCGGAGGCCGGGTTCTTCGGTGTCGCGCCCGGCACCGGCGAGCACACCAACGCCAACGCCATGAAGACCATGTGGGGCAACTCCGTCTTCACCAACGTGGCGCTGACGGACGACGGCGATGTGTGGTGGGAGGGCATGACCGAGGAGGCCCCGGCCCACCTCACGGACTGGAAGGGCAACGACTGGACCCCCGAGTCCGGTACGCCCGCCGCCCACCCCAACGCCCGTTTCACCGTCCCGGCCGGGCAGTGCCCGATCATCGCGCCCGAGTGGGAGGACCCCAAGGGCGTGCCGATCTCGGCCATCCTCTTCGGTGGCCGCCGCGCCTCCGCCGTACCGCTGGTCACCGAGTCCTTCGACTGGCAGCACGGCGTCTTCCTCGGAGCCAACGTCGCCTCCGAGAAGACGGCGGCCGCCGAGGGCAAGGTCGGCGAGCTGCGCCGCGACCCGTTCGCCATGCTGCCGTTCTGCGGCTACAACATGGGCGACTACATGAACCACTGGGTCAAGGTCGGCGCGGACAAGGCCGACCAGTCGAAGCTCCCGAAGATCTACTACGTGAACTGGTTCCGCAAGAACGACGCCGGCAAGTTCGTGTGGCCCGGCTTCGGTGAGAACAGCCGCGTGCTCAAGTGGATCGTGGAGCGCCTGGAGGGCAAGGGCGAGGGCGTCGAGACCCCGATCGGCATCCTGCCGGCCAAGGGCGCGCTCGACACCGAGGGCCTGGACCTCTCCGAGTCCGACCTCGACTTCCTGCTCACGGTCGACAAGGAGGTCTGGCGCGAGGAGGCCGCCCTGGTCCCCGAGCACCTCAACACCTTCGGCGACCACACGCCCAAGGAGCTGTGGGACGAGTACCGCGCGCTGGTGGAGCGGCTGGGCTGAGCCCGTACGGGCCGCCGGCCCCTGTCCCTGTACGGGGCGCTGGTCCCCGTACGGGCGGCTGGCCCACGTACGGTCCCGCCGGTCCGTACGGCGAGCTGCCCGGTGCGTGGCTGTGCTGAGCCCGTACGGGGACACTGAGCCCGTACGGGGACACTGAGCCCGTACGGGCCGCCGGTCCCTGTCCCTGTACAGGCCGCCGGTCCCGCTCGGAACTCCGCGGCCGGGTCCATCGGACATCCGCCCTGACCTGTGGGTACGACGACCCGCCGCGGCACAGGGCCTGTCGTCGCCGGCAGCCCTCGGTGACGACAGGCCTCGGCCCCCGGGACCCCCTCACGGTTTCGGGGGCCGCCCTTTTTTTGCCCGTCGTCAAGTGGTGCCCCGGTCCTCCAGATACCGCGTATGGGTCCGCTGGTGGATCTCCTCCGCCTCCCGCAACCCCGCCACCAGCTCCTCCGCCTCCCCGTGCAGCAGCGCCAGTTGCCGCTCCAACTGCTCCTCGGGGTCCTGCTGCCCCGGCGCCAGCCGCGTCCACCACCGGGTCCGTACGTAGGCGTCGACGGCCTCCGGGAGGTCCCGGTGCACCGCACGAGCCAGTACGTGGACGGCCTCCGGGTCGTCGGCCAGTGCCTGCGACACCCAGCCCGGCGCCAGCAGCCCGTCCAGCAACTCCGTGAGGGAGCCGAGCCGTTCGGTCGCGGCGGGTGGCAGGTCCACTTGGTCCAGGTACTCCCGCAGGGTCGTCACGTCGGCCCGGAGCGCGTCCAGCCGGGACGAGGGGTCGGGGAACTCCGGCGCGGGCGGCCGAGTCGGCGGCGCGACCAGCGCACCCGCCCCGTACAGCCCGGCGACCACCACCGGCCAGTACGTGCCCGCGAACCCCGTGAGCGTGAGGGCGAGCCCGCCCAGGGCGCAGGCGCTGCCGGTGAGGTTCTTCGCCGACTCCAGGTACGCGAGCGCCCGGCCCGCCACCCCGGGTGCCGGTCTACTGGTAGCCACGGATCTCCTCGAACGCCCCCTCCAGCGAGCCGGGGCCGTGCTCCTTCGTCCCGTCGAAGAGCCGGCCGCCGGTCAGGGCGGCGATCCGCTCCAGCTCGGAGCGGTCGGAGTCGCCGAACACGATCGGGAAGACCGGGGTGACCTGCCGGGCGGGCGGCAGGGACCGGTAGAACGCGGTGAAGTCGGCCGCCGAGCGGCCCGAGGTGTTCTCGCCGTCCGTCATCAGCACGATGGAGGTGAACGCGGACTCGGTGTCCGGGCCGAGATGGTCGTAGGCGGCGGAGAGCGACGAGTAGATCGCGGTCTCGCCCCGCGCCGTCAGCGCGGCGGCGTCCGCCCGGATCGCGGCGGGCCCGGCCTCCGGGTCGGCCGGATCGACGGTGTGGGTGCGGACCTGCTTCACGGTGGTGCCGAACGGCAGCAGCGTGACCTCCTCGCGCTGCCGGAAGTCGCCGGTCAGCCCGGTCAGGGCGGACTTCAGCTGCTCCAGCCGCTTCCCCTTCATCGACCCCGACGTGTCCAGGACGTACACCGTGCGCGAAGGGCGCCTGAGCTGGTGCTCGTAGGCGGAGAGCAGCCCGTCGGCGACCGATCGCGAACCGGGGAAGGGCAGTTCGCGGCGGGCCTCCGGGGAGAGCGGGTCGGCCGGGCGCGCGGAGGCGACGACCGGGCGGCGCAGGGTCTGCTCGGTCATCGCGCGCTGTGCGGCGGGGGAGCGGAGGTGCTCGGTGAGGGCCCGTACCGCGTCCTTGGCGTCGGGCGTGGCGGCGGCCAGGGTGGAGAGCGGGTAGTCGGCGGTCACCACCCCGTCGCGGGGGCGGATCACCGTCAGCCCGGTTCCGCTGTCCCGGTTGAGGGAGAGCAGCACCGACTCGTAGTTGACCAGCGCGTCCACGGTGGAGCGCCGGGCGTACGCGGAGGCCAGCCAGCCCGAGGAGCCGGAGGTCAGCCGCTGCCCCGCGAAGAACTCCTTCAGTTTCGGGCGCGCCGCGCGGACATCGGCGTCGGTCAGTGCGGCCTGGGCGCCGGAGAGCCCGGAGGCCACCGAAATGAGGGCGGAGAAGCCGGAGTTGGAGCGCTTGGGGTCGGTCATCCCGTACGTGAGCTTCCCGGCCGCCACCGCCTGGTGGACCTGGGCCCAGCTCACCTGCTCCGGGTCCCAGCCGAGCCGCTCCACCGTCGTGGGCCGTACCCCGAGGGCGACCGGCGAGGCCATGAGCGGGGTCTCGGAGGTGACGCGGCGGGCGGCCTCCGGGTCCAGGCGCAGATAGTCGTTGGACGACAGCCACACCGCGTCGTACGCCCCGTCCGCCTTCCCCGACGCCAGCCGCTCGACGGCGTCCAGGGTGCCGGTCCAGGTGGGCCGTACGGTGATCCCGGTCGCCTTCCGTGCCTCCTCCAACATGGGCTTCATGTCGGCGAGTTCACTGGAGGCGAGGACCCGGACCGTGCCGGTGCGGGGCTTGTCGTCGTCGGCCCCCTGGCCGGAACCGGCCGGCTGCGTCGTGCAGGCGGCGACCGGGAGGAGAAGGGCGGCGGTGGCGAGCAGGGACGTGAGGGCGCGCGGGAGCCCGCGGCCCGCCCCGGTCTGCGGGAGGCGGCTCATCCGAGGCCGCCGTCCAGCGCGCCGGCCGTGCGGCTGCGCTCCAACCGTGCGCCCGCTTCCTGGAGTTCGGCGGTCAGCGACTCGACGGTGGCGGCCATCGACTCCGTCGCCCGCACCTTGTACGTGTCGATGGCGTCCAGCGTCCGGTAGATCTGCTGGAACGCGGTACGCAGCGTCTCCGCGCCCACCGCCGGGTCGGCGGCGATGCGCTGGATCTCGCCGCTCTGGGTGGCCAGCATCTCCGCGTTGCCCCGGATCAGCTCCTCCGTGGTGGAGCGCAGCACCTGCACCTGCTCGGTCACCAGCCGCTGGTTCTCCAGCGCCGAGGCGAGCGTCACGGCGATCCGCAGCGCCGAGAGTGTGGTGGTCGCGGCCCGGTCGACGCCCTTGATCAGCTCCTCGTTGTTGCGCCGTACGACGTCCATCGCCAGGTACCCCTGGGCGCAGACGGCGAGCTGGGTCAGCAGGTCCTGGTGTTTCTGCCGGACGGGGAAGAGGACGTCGGCCCGGAGCGCGTCGGCCTGGACCGGGTCGGTGGGCTCGGTCTCCGCGATCCGGCGGGCCACGACACCGTCCAGGGCCTCGGTGAGGACCGCGTACTCCTGGAGTCTGCCCATCGACTCCCAGAGCCGGGTGCGTTCGGTGTGCAACGCGGCGTTGTCGCGGCGCAGTTCGTCCTGGCCGCTGCGGAGCGAGCCGACGATCCGGTGCAACGTGCCCTGCGCGGAGGCGTACTTCGCCACATGGTCGCGGAGCCGGTTCGCCCCGGGCAGCCTGGCCAGCAGCCGGCGGGCCCCGCGCCCGGAGGTGTCGCCCGGGTCGAGGTCCTGGACCGTGCGCCGCAGCTCGACCAGCGAGGCGCCGACCCGGGAGGGTGCGTCGCCCTCGCCGGAGGCCAGGGAGCGGACGGTGCGGTCCAGCATCCGGTTGGACTGCTGGGCGGCGGAGCGGATGTCGCCCTGTCCGAGCGAGGCGATCTCGCCGATCCGGGCGGTGAACTCCGGGGAGCGGGCGTCGAGTCCGGCGAGGGAGCCCACGTACTCCTCGGCGCGCCGGACCATCTCCTCCCGCACCGCGTCCTCGACCGGGACGAGACCGGAGGCCTGCTCGGTACGGACGGGGGCGACGGGCTCGGGCGGGGTGAGCACGAGCGGGGTGGTCGGCACATCGGCCGGCGGGGTGAGGGGCGCGGCGTGCGGTGGGGCGTGCGGCGGGGGCGCGTGCCGGGGTACGGCGTCCTGCGGCGGGGGCGCGTGCCGGGGTACGGAGTCCTGGGGGCCGGTCTTCTGGTGGCCGGTGTCCTGCGGTCCGGCGTACCGGCGTCTGGGGTCCTGGGGCATGGCTGAGCTCTCCTGGGCTGCTGCGGGTGCCTCGGGGGACACGGAGGATATGGAGGACACGGAGGACGCCGGGAACGGGAGGGCCGTCCTGCCTGCGGGCGGGGAGGACGCAGGGAACGAGGAGGCCGTCCCGCCCGCGGGCGCCGACGGAGGCGCCGAGGCGGCCGCGGCCGGGCAGGCTGGCCGGGGCACGGGCGCGCCTACGGCCGGGAAGGCCGGTAGGGGCAGGCGTATGGGCGTGACCGGGCGGGCCGGTCGGGGCCGGGGCACGGGAATGGGCGTGACCGGGAGAGCCGGTCGGGGCCGGGGCACGGGCGCGGCTACGGGCGGGAGGGCCGGCGGGGACGCGGATACGGGCTCCATCAGCCGCGGGCCCGCCGGGCCATCGTGCGCAGCACCTCGGCGGTGGGCACGGGTGCCTGGCGTACGCCGGTCAGCCGCTGGTCGATGTAGTCGGTGTGGTCCGCCGTGGCGGCGGTGAACTCGGCCGCGGCGCCCTGCGGCCGGAAGCCGTGGCGTACGGCCAGCTCCCGCAGCCGGGAATCGGTGGAGAGCAGCTCGCCCAGCCGCCGCCCCGCCTCGGTCAGGGGGACGAGGGTGTGGTCGCTGGAGACCGTGGTGTCCGGGTAGAGGACGACGAGGTCCCCGATCTCCTGCCGCCGGCTGTGGGTCAGGAGGGAGGCGACCTGCGACTCGTAGACCAGCACGAGCGGGTTGCCGACCCCGCTGATGAAGTCCCGGAAGGGGGCGTCGCTGCTGGTCTGCTGGGCGCCCTGGACCTGGACGAGCTTGCGCATCAGGCCGGCCGTACGGTCCACGGCGGCGCCGTCCGCCGCGACCCGCCCGCCGTCGGCGACGTAGGAGGCGGCGGCGAGGTAGAGGGCGCCGGAGTTGGACGAGACGGGGTCGGTGCTCGTGATGAAGAGCGTGCCGCTCAACTCGGGCTGTCCGGAGGCCCCTTCGAGCTGCTGCCAGGTCCGGTCGGCCCCCGCCGCCTTCAGGTAGGGGCCCATCAGCAGCGTGCCCCGGGTGGCGAACTTCGAGGCGCCGTTCGCCTTCAGCCGGACCAGCCCGTTGGCGGCGAGGACCTCGGCCGCGTTGCGGTGGGCGACGACGACGAGCGGCGAGTAGAAGGGCCGCAGCGGACCGCCCACGACGTCGGACCTGCGGCCGAGCTCATCGGCCGGGGCCTTCGAGCCGGGGAAGGCGAAGTCCTGCCCCTCAAGGGGGAGTTGGTCCATCGCCCAGGAGCCGGACGTCTCGGCCCTGACGGTGAGCCCCCGGGCGGCGAGGGCCTTCCCGGTGTCGGGGTCGGCGAAGAACTCGGCCTTCTCCGACCCGACCACTCCCCGCACGGTCGTCGCTGCCGTGCCGCTGCTGCCGTCGCTGTCGCGGCCTGCTACGACGGCCGCTGCCACGCCGCCGATCAACAGGACCGCCAGGACGATTCCCACGATGCGTCTCACATACGCAGCGTGCTCGCGGAAGCCCACATTCCAGGGGGAGTTGGGTGGACGGCAGATGAAGGGGCCATCCCAGTACGCAACGGTCGCCGCCGGTGGGGAAGGCCGGTACGCAACGGCCGCCGCCGGTGAGGACGGGCCGTGGCACCCGGTCCGTGCGCCGAGTCGGCACGCGGACCGGGGCCGTCAGTGGGCGCCGACCAGTCGCTCGGAGGGGGCGGCGTCGGCGGTGGAGGCGAGGGCCTCGCTGTGGGCGTCCATCCGCTGCGCGGAGAGGATGGCGGCGGTGGTGTCGGCGCGGGACGCGGCCACCACCAGCGCGCGGCCCGCCAGGGCGTGGGCGCGGCGGTGCAGGGACGTCGGGGCGGTGTCGGTCAGGGCGGCGTGCCGGGCGGGCGGGGCGCCGCGCAGGCGCGCCACCTGTTCGGCGATGCGGTCGCCCGCCGGGCCGAGGCCGAGTTCGTCGGTGACCGCGAGGAGCGCGGCGAGGTGCCCCGCGAGCTGGATGTCCAGCTCCTCCCCGCGGCTGCGGTGCGGAAAGTCCGCGTCGCCGGTCGGGGTGTGGACGGATTTGGTGCGGATCGGCTCGTACATGGATGGCCTCCCGATGATGCTGGGTGTCCACCCTACATTGGATTGAGTCTAAGTTTATGCATGATCCGGGGTGTGGCCGTCCTGCGGCTGGCGCGAACTGTGCCCTGCGGCCGACGGGCAACCGCGTCCCGCGGCTGCCCGTGACCGTGTCCCGCGGCTGTCGTAGCCGTGTCCTCGGCTGTCCGGAACGATGCCTACGGCTGTCCGTAGCCGTCCAGGAACGAGCCGATACGGGTCATGGCGTCGGTCAGCTCCTCCGTGGCCGGCAGCGTCACGATGCGGAAGTGGTCGGGTTCCGGCCAGTTGAACCCCGTCCCCTGCACGACCATGATCTTCTCGGCCCGCAGCAGGTCAAGCACCATCTGCCGGTCGTCCTTGATCTTGTAGACCTTGGGGTCGAGCCGGGGGAAGAGGTACAGCGCCCCCTTCGGCTTGACACAGGTCACCCCCGGGATCGAGGTCAGCAGGTCGTACGCCACGTCCCGCTGCTCCAGGATCCGGCCCCCCGGCAGCACCAGGTCCTCGATCGACTGCCGCCCGCCGAGCGCGGTGGCCACCGCGTGCTGGGAGGGCATGTTGGCGCAGAGCCGCATGTTGGCCAGAATCGTGAGCCCCTCGATGTACGAGGTGGCGTGCGCCTTCGGGCCGCAGACCGCCAGCCAGCCGGAGCGGAAGCCGGCCACCCGGTAGTTCTTGGAGAGCCCGTTGAAGGTCAGCACCATCAGATCGGGGGCCAGCGCCGCCGTCGGGGTGTGGGTCGCACCGTCGTACAGGATCCGGTCGTAGATCTCGTCGGAGCAGACGATCAGGTTGTGGCGCCGGGCGATCTCGGTGAGACCGCGCAGCATCTCGTCGTCGTACACCGCACCGGTCGGATTGTTCGGGTTGATGATCACCAGGGCCTTGGTGCGGTCGGTGATCCTCCGCTCGATGTCCGCCAGGTCCGGCATCCAGTCGGCCTGCTCGTCGCACCGGTAGTGCACGGCCGTACCGCCGGCCAGCGAGACCGAGGCCGTCCACAGGGGGTAGTCCGGGGCCGGTACGAGCACCTCGTCGCCGTCGTCGAGCAGCGCCTGCATCGACATCTGGATCAGCTCGGAGACGCCGTTGCCCAGGTAGACGTCCTCGACGTCGAGGTCGATCCCCTTGGTCTGGTAGTGCTGCACCACCGCTCGCCGCGCCGAGAGCAGGCCCTTCGCGTCCCCGTAGCCGTGCGCGCCCGAGAGGTTGCGCAGGATGTCCTCGAGGATCTCCGGCGGGCACTCGAACCCGAACGCTGCCGGGTTGCCCGTGTTGAGCTTGAGGATGCGCTGACCGGCCGCTTCGAGCCGCATCGCCTCCTCCAGCACGGGGCCCCGGATCTCGTAACAGACATTGGCGAGCTTGGTGGACTGGATGACCTGCATGTCCGCGAGCTTACGGCCGCGTTTCGCGGGGTGCGCGGAGATTGCGCCGTCCTCGCGACCTCCGGGCCCGCCCGCCGCCGCGCTCCGGCTTCCATCGACAAGGCGGCCCCGGCCCCGGACCGTGGGAAGGGCCGGTCCGGGCGGCGTCACGGCTTGGAATGGTGCGTGAGCCGCCCGACCGGGTGAGATGCGCCACGCGGCTGGTTCACACCGGCAGCTCGACACCCTCGGGGACACGGATGCCGAAGCTGTCCTCCAGCACCTGGAGGGCCTCGTCGGCGCCGGACAGCAGCCGCTCCTTGACCGTGCCGTCCTCCGCCGTCTCGATCAGGTCGAGCCCGACGAGCGCCAGATGGGAGGAGTCGGGCAGGGTGCGCTGCACGTACACCGACTGCTGGAGCGGCGAGTGCGGGCTCGTCGCGACGAACCAGTTGATCATCTCGAAGTCCGTGGGCTCGAACGGCTCCACCGTCAAGGTGTACTGGGCCTCCCAGCTCCCGCTCTTCTCCGTCTGAAGCTCCCACATCTCCAGCGGCCCGTCGTGCGCCACCGTGACGAGCCGGTGGTGCCGGGGAGCGTCGTGCAGCTCCGCCCCCGCCACCAGCTCGATCGGCTCCAGGAGCGCGCCGTTGGCCCCGAACCCGACATCGGCCAGATACGGGGTCACCACATCCGGCACGTTCACCCGCAGCAGTATGTGGCTGCGCGGCCGGATGTCACCCGGCGCCGCGCCCAGGGCCACGCGGGCGGCCAGCAGGGTCACGGTGAATCCCAGCTGCCGCAGGGCGGCGGCGAAGAGGGTGTTGTGCTCGTAGCAGTAGCCGCCCCGCCCGCCGTGGACGAGCTTGGCCTCCAGGTCGGCCAGGTCCAGGGAGGGCGCGGAGCCGAGCACCGCGTCCAGGTTCTCGAACGGGATGCCCAGGGAGTGCGCGCGGTGCAGGGACCGCAGCACCTCCACCGTGGGGCGGCGCTCCCCGGACCAGCCGATCCTGGCGAAGTAGGAGTCGAGGTCGAGTGTCATACCCCGACCGTACGCAGCCGGGGCCGGGCCACGCCTCAGGCTGCGGGACCAAGCGGGCCGGGCCGGGTGGACCGGGACTTCGGGCCGAGCCCGAACGGGTGATGGGCCGGGCCGGGCAGGTCCCGTTCCCGGCGCACGCCCCGGGGCGTGCGCGGGTTCCGCGCCGGAAAGTGCGCTGGTTCCGTCCGGGGACGTGCCCCGGCTCTGCCTCGGGACGTGCCTCGGCTCTGCCTCGGGACGTGCCTCGGCTCCGCGCCGGGACGTGCCCCGGCTCCGCGCCGGGACGTGCCCCGGGCTGTCAGATTCCGGTCACCGATCCGGCCGAAGCGATCAGCAGGGCCGTGTCCACGCCCTGCTCCCGCGCCGTGCGCAGCAGCGCCGCGTCCCCGGCCTCCACCACGGCCGGGCTCGTCGTGTTCCCGGCCGGGGCGTGGTCGCCGTACGCCGCCGTCGACGGGGCCATCGCCGCGAGCCAGCCGGCCACCAGCCCGCCGAACTCCTTCGGGTCGGCCCCCGCCCCCTCCACCAGGGCGAACGCGTGCCGGGCCCCGGCGAACATGGCGGTCATCGCGCTCAGCAGCGCCACGTCGTACAGGGCGGCGAGGCCGTACTCCTCGCCGACGTACCGGGTGGCGGCGGGCACGGCCAGCACCTCGCGGTGCTCGTCGAAGAGGGCGCGCGGGCCGCTGTAGAGGACATAGCCGCCGGAGTCCGGCGCGTCGATCATCGGGGGCACGGCCATGACCCCGCCGTCCAGGAAGCGGGCGCCGCGCCCGGCCGCCCAGGCGGCGCGGGAGCGGGACTCGGCCGGGGTGGAGGTGGTGAGGTCGACCAGGTCCTTGCCGGTGAGGTCGGCGTCGGCCAGCGCCTCGCGGACGGAGGCGTCGTCGAGCAGGCAGGTGACGACGAGGGGGCCGGCGGCCACCGCCTCCGCCGCCGTGTCGGCCACCCGCGCGCCCTGGAGGGCGAGTTCGGCGCTCCGGCCGGGGTTGCGGTTCCAGACGGTCAGGGGGTGCCCGGCGGCGAGCCAGGTACGGGCGAGTGCGGTGCCCATGGCGCCGAGGCCGAGCAGGGTGAGAGGGGCGGGAGAGGTGGAAGAAGTGGGAGAGGCGGCAGGGGCGGACGAGGGGGAAGAGGTGGAAGAGGTGGGCGCGGCCGGTGAAGGCGTGTTGTCGGACATGCGGATTAGGCTGGTCGAGGGGGCCGGGAACGATCAAGTACGCACTTACGAGTGGGTGGTTACCCGGTGGTGAGTGACCAGGTGGGGAAGGGGTGGGCGATGAGGTCCGTACGGAGACCGGGGGCTTACGTCTGCGGGATCGACGCGGCGATGGACGTGATCGGCGGCAAGTGGAAGGTGCTCATCCTGTGGGCGCTGAACGAGAAACCGTGCCGCTTCGGGGAGTTGAGGAGGGGCCTGCCGGGGGTGACCGAGAAGGTGCTCAGCTCCCACCTCAAGGAGCTGGAGGACGACGGCATCGTGCACCGCGAGGAGTACGCCGAAGTGCCGCCCCGGGTGGAGTATTCGCTCACGCCCCGGGGGGTCTCGCTGAACGAGGCCCTGGGCCCGTTGGGGGAGTGGGGACGCGAGCACGTCCGCCCCGGCGCGGGGGCTCCGGTGGCCACGACCGGAAACGACCCCTTGTGATGACCTGACATCTGCGCCACCATGCGCATGTCAAAAGCCGGAAGATCTCCGGTCCTTGGCATCACTGGAGGGGACCCCCCACATGAACAAGCCTCTCGTCGGTGCGTTTCTTGCTGCCCTGCTCCTGGGAGCGGGCGCCGCGCCCGCCGTCGCGGCCGGTCCGGTCGCGGATACGAGCGGGGTGTCGGCCGAAACCGCACCGAAGGCGATATCCGCCGCACCGACGGCAACCGCGCTGAAGGCGACCGCGCTCAAGGACGCGTCCGCCCCCACCGTGAAGGCCGTGACCTTCGCCGGGACGGTCGCGCTCAGCAACTGTTCGGGCTCTGTGGTCCGTTCGCCCGACTCCGCACCCACCGACCCCGCCCTCGTGCTCTCCAACGGCCACTGCCTGGAGACCGGCTTCCCGGGCCCCGGCGAGGTGCTCGTCGACCGGCCGTCCACGCGGACCTTCACCCTGCTCAACGCCTCGGGCAGCGGCGTCGGCACGCTGAGGGCGAGCAAGATCGCGTACGGCACCATGACCGACACCGACCTCTCGCTCTACGAACTCACCTCCACCTACGAGCAGATCGAGAACACCTACGGCATCCGGGCGCTGGAGCTGGAGACCGCGCACCCGGCGGCGGGCACCGCCATCACCGTCGCCTCCGGCTACTGGAAGCGCACCTACAGCTGTGACATCGACGGCTTCGTCCACCAGCTCAAGGAGGGCCGGTGGACCTGGAAGGACTCGGTCCGCTACACCCCCGAGTGCCAGACGATCGGCGGTACGTCGGGTTCGCCGGTGATTGACGACGCCACCGGGAAGGTGGTCGCCGTCAACAACACCGGTAACGAGAACGGTCAGCGGTGCACGGACAACAACCCGTGCGAGGTCGACGAGAACGGCAACGTGACCGTCCGCGAGGGCATCAACTACGCCCAGCAGACGTACAACATGGTCCCGTGCATCGGCGCCGGCAGCAAGATCGACCTGGACCGGGAGGGCTGCGGGCTGCCCAAGCCGTAGCCGTACCCGCACCCGCCTCGTAGCCGCGCCGGGCGGCCCTGACCTCAGGACCGCCCGGCGCGCTCACGCGCTCACCACCCGGCGCGCTCACGCGCCCGCCGCGCCTGTGCGCTCACGCACCCGCCGCGCTCACGCGCTCACGCACACCCGGCACGCTCACGCGCCCCGCCGCGCTCACGCACCCCGCCGCGCCGCCACCGCCGCGCCGATCCCGTCCAGCAGGACCCCGAGCCCCACCCGGAACGTCTCGCGCGCCTCCCGCTCCGGATACGGCATCGCCTCCGGGCCGGGACGCGCCGCCTCGTCGCCCCCGTCGGCACCCGGGTCCGCTTCCGTGTCCGCTTCCGCCCCCTCGCTCACGCCCCCGCCCGGGTGCGGCTCCGGGGCCCCTTCCCGCTCCATCCGGATCACCGCCGGGAAGCGTTCGGCGAAGTCCGGGACCAGCTCCGTCAAGGCCGCCGAGCGGGCCGCCCACCACTCCTCGTCGGAGCTCCCGGTCGCCGTCGCGGCCCTCCGCGCGTCCGCCACCGCCCGCGCCGAGCCCTGCACCAGCGGGAACAGCGTCCCCACCAGCCGCCGCACCGTCCGCGCCGCGAGCCCGGTCGCCCCGAGCAGCCGGACGAGCGTGTCCAGGTTCGCGTACTCGTGCGGGCCCAGCACCGGCCGGGCCTGCGAGACCTGGAGCACCCAGGGGTGGCGTACGTAGAACTCCAGGACCTCCCCCGCCCACGCGGTGAGCGGCACCCGCCAGTCCTCCGACTCCGGGTAGGAGGAAGGGAGTTCGGCGTGCACGGCGTCGTACATCAGGTCCAGCAGCTCGCTCTTGCCGGGGACGTGGGTGTAGAGCGCCATCGCGGTCCGCCCGAGCCGCTCGCCGACCGCGCGCATCGACAGGGCCGCCATGCCCTCCTCGTCCGCCACCGCGACGGCCGCCGCCACGATGGCGTCCACGCTCAGCCGGGGCCTGGGTCCGGGCCCGCCGCGCGGCGGGGCGGCGACCTCCGCGCGCCAGAGCAGGGAGAGGGAGCGGCGGGCGTCACCCTGCCCGGCAAAGACCACCACTTGCGACTCCTTACGCCATAAAGTAACTTCGGCCAGGTAATTCTTTACCTCGTAAAGGTATCAGGGAGAGGGGCTCGGACTCATGGGTCAGGCCATGCCGGTCAGCTATGTGCGGGTCACCGGGGTCGAACGGATCACGCCCCGCACCGCTCGCATCACCTTCACCGGGGAGGCGCTGCCCCGCCTCCTGGAGGACCGCCCCGACCAGCAGATGAAGCTGTGCCTGCCGCGCGAGGGGCGGAGCGTGGCGGAGGGGCTGCTGCCGGAGCAGGACGCCGAGGACGTCCACGGCATGCGCTGGTACGAGGCGTTCCTCGCGATCCCGGAGGCGCGAAGGCCCTGGATGCGCGGCTTCACCGTCCGCGCCTACGACCGGGGCGCCCGTGAGATGACCGTGGACTTCGTGCTGCACGGTGAGGGCGGGCCCGCCTCGCGCTGGGGTGCGGACGCCCGCCCCGGTGACGTGCTCGGCATGGTCGGCCCGTCCTCCCTCTACGCCCGGCCGCTGCCGGAGGTGGCGTCGATGCTGCTCGCCGGGGACGAGACGGCGCTCCCGGCCATCGCCACGGTGCTGGAGGCGCTGCCGGCGGCGACCAGGGCCGTCGTGTACGCCGAGGTGGCGGACGCGGGGGAGGAGTTGGAGCTGCCGGCCGCCGCCGGAGGGGCCGAGGTGCGGTGGATCCACCGGGACCGGGGCGGCTCCCTGCTGGAGGCGGTACGGGGCGCCGGGGCGGCGCTCGACGGGGTGGACGCGGCCTGGGTGGCGGGTGAGGCCTCCGCCGTCCGGGCGCTCCGCCGCCACCTGGTGGAGGAGCGCCGACTGCCCAAGGGGTCCGTCGAGTTCAGCGGCTACTGGCGGCGGGCGCTCACCCAGGACGACGCCCCGACCGAGGAGGACCTGGCCTGGGCGGCGGAGCGGGCGGCCGACTCCGCGTAGGAGTCCGCCGTCAGCCGCTCCGCCGCACACGCACCAGGGGCGGGCCTTGGGGGTCAGGCAGGGGAGGTCAGGCCGCTGCGGCCCCCGTGCCCCGGACCGCCCGGCCCGCCAGCACCGACGTACGCCTGCCGTCCTCGATGACGAACCGGCCGTCGATCAGCACGTGCGGGATGCCCACCGGCAGCGTGCGCGGCTCCTCGAACGTGGAACCCGCCGTCACCGTCTCCGGGTCGAAGAGCACCAGGTCCGCGCGGTATCCCTCGCGCACCAGGCCCCGGTCCGCCAGCCGCAGCCGGGCGGCCGGGCGCGAGGTCAGGTGGGCCACGCACTCCTCCAGCGAGAGGATGCCCAACTCCCGTACGTACCGCCCCAGATACTGCGGGAACGTGCCGTACGCCCTCGGGTGCGGCTTGTCGCCCTGGAGGATGCCGTCGCTGCCGCCCGTGTGCACCGGGTGGCGCATGATCTGCTGGACGTTCTCCTCGTGGCCCACGTGCTGGAGGATCGTCGTCCCGAGCCGGTCCTCGGTGAGCAGCCGCCGCGCGGTCACCCACGGCTCCTCGCCCCGCAGCCCGGCCGAGCGGGCCACCGTACGGCCCACGTACTCGGCCAGATGCGGCGCGCTGACGCCGGAGATCTCGATGGTGTCCCACTCGATCGGCACCCCGTGGCAGCCGTCCGAGCCCAGCACCTCCAGGTGGTGGCGTATCTTCTGCGCGCTCTCCTCGTCCGCGAGCCGGGCGAGGACCGACTCCGGGCCACCCTCGCTCGCCCAACTCGGCAGCATGGCCACCAGGGTTGTACAGCCCGGGGTGTACGGGTAGGTGTCGAGCGAGATGTCGGCCCCGGCGGCGAGCGCCCCGTCGAGGAGGGCGAGGAGGTCCGGTGCCCTGCCCTTGTTCACGCCGAAGTTCATGGTGGCGTGGGCGAGATGGAGGGCACAGCCGGCGTTGCGGGTGAGCTGGACCATCTCCTCGTACGCCTCCAGGGCCCCGGCCCCGTAACTGCGGTGGTGCGGGCAGTAGTAGCCGCCGTGGCGCGCCACCACCCGGCAGAGATCGGTGAGTTCGGCGTCGTCCGCGTACATCCCGGGGGTGTAGGTCAGCCCGGACGACATGCCGACCGCGCCCTCGCGCATCCCCTGGTCCACCAGCTCCTTCATCCGGGCCAGTTCGGCGCCGGTGGCCGGGCGGTCGTCCCAGCCGACCGCGTACATCCGGACCGTGCCCTGCGGGATGAGATAGGCGGCGTTGACGGCGATGCCCTGGCCGCCGAAGTTGCGGTCCAGACGGTCCAGGTAGCCGCCGACCGTGCGCCAGTCGAAGTCGATGTCGGAGCCGTCGCCGTTCCAGCCGGTGATGGAGCGCCGCACCTCGGCCCGTGTGCGGTCGTCGACGGGGGCGTACGACAGGCCGTCCTGGCCCAGCACTTCGAGGGTGACGCCCTGCGCCGCCTTCGCGCTGTGGTCCGGGTCGCGCAGCAGCGCCAGGTCGCTGTGGGCGTGCATGTCGATGAAGCCGGGGGCGAGGGCGAGGCCCTCCGCGTCCACGGTGCGGGTGGCGGTGGGGCGGGGGCCGGGGGAGCCCTCGCGGTGGATCTCGGCGATCCGGCCGCCGTCGACCGCCACATCGGCGCGGTGGGCGGGCTCGCCGGTGCCGTCGACGACGAGCGCGTCGCGCAGGACCAGGTCCATGGGTGGCCTTTCAGGGGGCGGAAGCGGCGGTGGGGCTCACGAGGGCCGCTCAGAAGAACGTGCGGATGTAGTCGCCGACCGTGCCGTCCGCCTCGACCAGCGGGATCAGCTGCCACTTGTCGAAGCTGGTGCAGGGGTGCGAGAGGCCCATGCCGACCCAGTCACCGACCTCCAGCTCGGCCCCCGCCTCCGTACGCACCCAGGTGTGCTGGTCGGAGAGGCCGGTGACCGTGATCCCGGCGGCGGGGCGCACCGAGCCGTCCCGGGCGGAGCGGACGACCTGGGCCTCGGGCAGATCGAGGTCGTACGCCGCGTCCCGCTTGCCCGCGTTCAGGAACGCCTGCTCGCCGGAGGGCCGGGAGACGACCTGCGCCCAGAGGCGGAAAGCGGGCTCCAGGGCGCCCTCCTCGGGGACGCGGTTGAACGGGGTGAGGTGCTTGTAGTGCCCGTCGTCGTGCGAGACGTATGCACCCGAGCGCAGCAACTTCAGTACGGGCAGGCTGAGTTCACCGATCTCCGCGAAGACGTCCGCGACCGCGTCGAACCAGGCGCTGCCGCCCGCGCTGATGACGATCCCGTCGGCTCCGGCGAACCGCCCGGCGCCGTCGAAGCCGGCCGCCAGCGCGACGAGCCGCCGCAGCCACTCCCGTACCCGCTCGGGGTCCGCGTCCGGCACCTCGCCCTCGTACCCGGCCACGCCCACCAGGCGCAGCGACCCGGCCGCCGCCACCGCGTCGGCCACCGCGGCGCAGTCGGCCTCGGTACGGGCGCCGGTGCGCGCGCCCTCGCCCGCTCCCAGCTCCACGACCACGTCGAGGGGGCGGGTGGCGCCCGCCGCGCTCAGGGCCTGGTCCATCAGCTCGACCCCGCGCACGGAGTCGACGTAACAGATGAAGCGGAACTCCGGGTCGGCGCTCATCTCACCGGCCAGCCAGCGCAGCGCCACCGGGTCGACCAGCTCGTTGGCGAGGAAGATCCGCCCGATCCCGTACGCGCGGTAGACCCGGGCCTGGTGCGGCACGGCGGCCGTGATGCCCCAGGCGCCGCGCTTCAGCTGGTCCGCGAAGAGCTGCGGGGACATCGAGGTCTTGCCGTGCGGGGCGAACGTGAGGCCGTGGCGCTCGGCGTACGTCTCCAGCAGGGCGAGGTTGTGCTCGACCGACTCGGCGGACAGCGCCAGGACGGGGGTGGTGAACCCGCCGGTGAAGAGGTTGCGGCGCTCGGCGGCCAGGGCGCCGACGGTCAGGCCCTCCGCGTCGGGCGGGAGCGCCTTGAAGCGGTGGTCGACGCGCTCCTCGGCGAGGCCGGCGGCCTGCTTTCCGGCACGGGCGGCGGCCTCGGGCGCGGGCCGGGACGCGGGGTGGGGCGCGGAGTGGCCGGTGGGGCTGTCGGCTGCCAAGGGAAGCTCCTCGAAGTTCGTTGCACCATGTGCAACACCCATTGCGCATATCGCTCAGGGCTGTCTAACATCCGAGCCGATGCCCGGTCAATGGTGACCACCGGCCCGCACGCCGATCAGCGAGGAGCCTTCAGTGCCCGGACCCGCCCCCGGACCCGCAGCAGGGACGGTCCACGCCGACACCACCACCGAGGTCGTCTGTCTCGGTGAGTCCATGGTGACGTTCCTGCCCTCGCGGCCCGGCCGCCTCGCCGACGTGCCGTCCTTCGGGCGCGGGATCGGAGGCGCCGAGTCCAACGTGGCCTGCGCGCTCGCCGCCGCCGGGCACCGGGCGGCCTGGGTGGGACGGGTCGGTGCGGACGGCTTCGGCGACCACCTGGTCGAGACGATCGCGGGGTACGGGGTCGACACCTCGGCCGTCCGCCGCGACCCCGCCCGCCCCACCGGCATCTACTTCCGTACGGCGACGGATCGCGGGACCGGGGCCCACGAGGTGGCGTACTACCGGGCGGGGTCGGCGGCGTCCGCGATGTCCCCGTCCAACGTGCCGTACGAGGAGCTCTTCGCCGGACGGATTCTGCACCTCTCCGGGATCACGGCGGCGCTGTCGGCGGACTGCCTGGCGCTGCTGCGGGAGCTGACGGCCCCCCGGGCGGACCGCCCGCTCGTCTCCTTCGACGTGAACCACCGGCCCCGGCTGTGGCGGGACGGCGACGCTTCCGTGCTGCTGGAGCTGGCCCGCCGCTGCGACCTGGTGTTCGTCGGCGAGGACGAGGCGGAGGAGGCGTGGGGGATCGTCGGCGCGGAGGCGATCCGGGCGGCGCTGCCGGAACCGTCCGTGGTGGTCGTGAAGCGGGGGAGCGCGGGAGCGACGGTCTACGCGGCCGGGCCGGGTGCCCCGGGCCGGGGTGCTGACGCGGTCACCGTCGTGCCGGCCGAGGGTGCTGACGCGGTCACCCCGGCACCGGCCGCTGACACCGTCACCGTCGTGCCGGCCGAGGGTGCTGACACCGTCACCCCGGCACCGGCCGCCGACACCGTCACCGTCGTGCCGGCCGAGGGTGCTGACACCGTCACCCCGGCACCGGCCGCCGACACCGTCACCGTCGTCCCCGCCCTTCGCGTGGACGTCGTGGCCGCCGTCGGCGCCGGGGACGCGTTCGCCGCCGGGTTCCTCTCCGCCACCCTGCGCGGGCTCCCCGTACGGGACCGGGTCCGGCACGGGCACCTGATGGCCGCCGCCGTCCTCACCGTCCCCGGCGACCTCACCGACCCGCCCGCCCGCGACCACGCGGACCGCCTCGTCGCCCTCGACGACGGCGCCTGGGGGAGACTTCGTCTCGGCCCCGGCTGGACCGCGGCCGACCGGGCCCACGAGGAGGTACGTACGCCATGAGCCAGACCGTCGACCGGGCGCTCAGCATCCTGCCGCTGCTCGCCCAGGGACCCGCCGACCTCGGCCAGGTCGCCGAGCGGCTGGGCGTCCACAAGTCCACGGCGCTGCGCCTGCTGCGTACGCTCCACGAGCACGGGCTCGTCTACCGCCAGCAGGACCAGCGCTACCGCCTCGGCGCCCGCCTCTTCGCGCTCGCCCAGGAGGCCGTCGAGAACCTCGACGTACGCGAGATCGCCCACCCCCACCTGGTCGAGCTGAACGACCGGTGCGGGCACACCGTGCACCTGGCGGTCTACGAGGAGCAGGAAGTCCTCTACATCGACAAGGTCGAGAGCCGGTACCCGGTCCGGATGTACTCGCGGATCGGCAAGCCCGTCGCGATCACCGTCGCGGCCGTGGCCAAGCTGCTGCTCGCCGACCTCACCGAGCCCGAGCGGCGCGCCATCGCCGAGAAGCTCGACTACCCCATGTACACGTCCCGTTCGACGCCCAACGCGGCCGCCTTCCTCAAGGAGCTGGCCGTCGTCCGCGAACAGGGCTGGGCCACCGACCTCGGTGGCCACGAGGAGTCCATCAACTGCATCGGCGCCCCCATCCGCGGCGCGGACGGGCGGGTCGTCGCGGCCATGTCGGTCTCCGCGCCGAACGTGGTCGTCACGGCCGAGGAACTCCTCACCCTCCTCCCGCTGGTCCGGCGCACCGCCGAGACCGTCAGCCGGGAATACTCCGGCACCAACCGACCCAAGAAAGCCTGATCAGCCATGACCGAGAAGACCGCGCTCACCCCCTCCACCCACACCACGCCGCCGGCGAAGTTCTCGCACGGCGTGAAGAAGGGGAACATCCTCCAGGTCGCCGGCCAGGTCGGCTTCCTCCCGGCGGTCGAGGGCCAGGCCCCGACGCCCGCCGGCCCCACCCTGCGCGAGCAGACCCTCCAGACCTTCGCCAACGTCAAGGCGATCCTGGAGGAGGGCGGCGCGAGCTGGGACGACGTGATGATGATGCGCGTCTACCTCACGGACGTGGACCACTTCGCGGAGATGAACGAGATCTACAACGCGTACTTCGCCGAGCAGAACCTCAAGGAGGCGCCCTCGGCCCGTACGACGGTCTACGTCGGCCTGCCCAAGGGGCTGCTGATCGAGATCGACGCGCTCGCGGTACTCAGCTGACCGCTCGGGTTCGCTGACCGCTCGGGCTCGCCGACGGTTCGGGTTCACTGACCGCTCGGGCCCGCTGACTGTTCGGCAGGCTCGGGCCGCTCGGGCCGTTCGGGCCCATCGGCCGCTGCGGCCCGCCTGACCGTTCGGGCTCACCGGCCGCTGCGGCCCGCTTGACGCTCCGGCCCGCTGACTGCTCCGGCTCGACCGGCCGACCTGACCGCCTGACCGCTCACGCTCGCCGACCGGCCTGATCGCCTTGGTTCAGCTTCACCCACGGCAGCAACTCCCCAACTCGCCGTACGGCACGGCGCCCCGCCACCCCGGGGCGCCGTGCCGCGCTCCTCCCTACCCTCCTCCAGCACCATCGGAGTCCCCTTGTTTCTCGCCGCCACCCCACCGCCGGTCGAGACGCCACCGCACACCGGTGGTCTGCTCCTCCTGATCGACGGCACCGCCGGTCTGCTGACCGTCGCCGCCCTCGGTATCGCGCTCCTCCTCTTCCTGATCATCAAGGTCAGACTCCAGCCGTTCGTCGCCCTGCTCGCGGTCTCCATAGCCGTCGGCCTCGGAGCCGGGCTCTCGGTCACCGAACTCTTCGGCACCGTGCAGAAATCCGCGGTCGTCTCGGTCATCGAATCCGGCATGGGCGGCATCCTCGGCCACGTCGCGATCATCATCGGGCTCGGCACCATGCTCGGCGCGATCCTCGAAGTCTCGGGCGGGGCCGAGGTGTTGAGCGCCCGGCTGCTGAACCTCTTCGGTGAGAAGCGCGCCCCGCTCGCGATGGGCCTGACCGGCCTGATCTTCGGTATCCCGGTCTTCTTCGACGTCGGCATCTTCGTCCTCGCGCCGATCGTCTACGCCGCCGCCAAGCGCTCCGGAAAATCGATCCTGCTTTACGCGATGCCGTTGCTGGCGGGTCTGTCGATGACCCACGCGTTCCTGCCCCCGCACCCCGGCCCGGTGGCGGCCGCCGGACTCTTCAACGTGTCGCTGGGCTGGGTCATCCTGATGGGCGTCGTCGTCGGCATCCCGTCCGTCCTCGCCGCCTGGGCGTACGCCGCGTGGATCGGGAAGCGGATCTTCGTCGACGTACCGCAGGACATGGTGGAGGCCGCCGCCGAGGCCAAGGAGGCCGTCGCCGCCGAGCAGCGGGCGGCCGGGGTCACCCCGCACGAGAAGCCGGTCCCGCTCCTCACGGTGCTCGCCATCATCGGGACCCCGCTGGTCCTGATCCTCGCCGCGACGTTCTCCTCGATCGCGCTGGACCCTTCGACTCTCCGCTCGGTCGTGGAGTTCTTCGGCAACCCGTTCGTGGCCCTGACGATCGCCCTGTTCCTCGCGTACTACCTGCTGGGCATCCGCCGCGGCTGGTCCCGCACGTCCCTGGAATCGGTCTCCACGTCCTCGCTGAAGCCCGTCGGCAACATCCTGCTGGTGGTCGGCGCGGGCGGCATCTTCGGCGCCGTGCTCAAGGGCAGCGGCATCGCGGACGCGCTCGCCGACACCTTCAACGACGTGGGCCTGCCGGTCATCCTCCTCGCCTGGCTGATCTCGGTCGTCCTGCGCGTCGCCCAGGGCTCGGCCACCGTCGCGATCGTCACCACGGCCGGGATCGTGGTCCCGCTGGTCGAGGGCCAGGACCTGTCCCAGGCGCATCTGGCGCTGATCATCATGGCGATCTCGGCCGGCTCGATCTTCGCCTCGCACGTGAACGACGGCGGCTTCTGGATGGTGTCGAAATACTTCGGCATCTCGGAACGCGACACCTTGAAGTCCTGGACGGTGCTGGAGACGGTCCTGTCGGTCGCCGGGTTCGCCGTGGCCGCGCTGCTCAGCCTGGTGATCTAGGCACCTTCGACGCGTCCCCCGGCGGGTGTGCGGAGCCCTTGGGCGGCTCCGTACACCCGCCGGCCCGTTCAGACAGCCATGACCTGGACGTTGTACTGCGGGATCCACGTGTCGCGGGTGACGACGGTCATGCCCTCGATCTGGGCCTGGGCGATCAGTATCCGGTCGAAGGGGTCGCGATGCAGGGCGGGCAGCCTGTCCGCCCGGACCCCGTGTCCGGCGGTGATCGGCAGCGCGGTGAACTGGCTGTCTCGTACGCGCTCCGCCAGGTCGTCCGGGCCCTCCAGCTTCCCCAGGGACTGCTTGATGGCGATCTCCCACGCGGAGACCGCGCTGAGGTGCACCGAGGGCTCCGTGTCGAGGAGGTCCTTGACCTGGTCGGAGAGCTCGTCGGAGTCCCCGAGCCACCAGAGGATCACGTGGGTGTCGAGCAGCAGGCGCATCAGCGCACCCCGAAGGCGTCGGCGAGATCGTCGGGCAGCTCGTCGAAGTCGCCGGCTATGCGGATGCGCCCCGCCAGCGAACCCCGCCCGGTCCTTCTGACCTTCGGACGCAGGGGCACCACCTTGGCGACCGGCTCGCCCGCCTTGCTGATGACGACCTCCTCGCCGGTGGCGACCTGCTCCAGGATCCGGGAGAAGTGCGTCTTGGCCTCGTGCACGTTGTACTGCCGGGCTGCTTCCACGGCTGCCTCACCAGAGGGAGTAGGGGTGGACTAACTGCTGGACTAACTGCTGGACTAAGGCTACCCGAAGTCGCGGCACGGTGTTGCCGCGAGCGGATCCAGAGGCAGCCACCCCGTCGGCCGGGACGCCCCCGATTCCGCGCACGCCCCCTTGTGCCGCCCCGCCGATTGCGCTTCCTTGATCGGCATGGCTGAGACAAGAGCAACCACAGGGACAGGGGAGCCGGCCTCCCGACCACGCACGTCCAGCTGGAAGTACATCGGCCCCGGCATCGTCGTCGCGGCGACCGGGGTCGGGGCCGGCGACCTGGTCGCGACGCTCGTCGCGGGCAGCAAGTTCGGGTACACCCTGATGTGGGCGGCGGTGATCGGGTGCCTCGTCAAGATCTCGCTCGCCGAGGCGGCCGGGCGCTGGCACCTGGCGACCGGGCGCACGCTCTTCGACGGCTGGCGCAGCCTCGGCGCGTGGACGACCGTCTACTTCGCGGTGTACGTCGTCGTCTGGGGCTTCCTCTACGGCGCGACGGCCATGTCCTCCAGCGCCCTGCCCATCGTGGCGCTCTTCCCGGACGGGCCGGGGCTGAAGTTCTGGGCGATCCTGACCGGGCTGACCGGGCTGGCCTTCGTCTGGTTCAACCGGTACGCCGTCTTCGAGAAGGTCATGACGGTCCTGGTCGGCATCATGTTCGTGGTGGTCGTGTACGTGGCCGCCCGGGTCGTCCCCGATATCGGCGCCTCGTTCGCCGGGCTCGTCCCCGTACTGCCGGACGGTTCGCTGCTCTACACCCTCGGGCTGATCGGCGGTGTCGGCGGCACGATCACCATGGCGGCGTACGGCTACTGGGTCAACGCCAAGGGATGGAGCAACTCCTCCTGGATGAAGGTGATGCGGCTCGACAACCGGGTCGCCTACATCACCACCGGGATCTTCGTCGTGGCGATGCTGATCGTCGGGGCCGAGCTGCTGCACGCCTCGCAGATCGCCCTCACCTCGGGTGACCGCGGGCTGATCGACCT
This sequence comes from Streptomyces sp. NPDC007346, assembly GCF_040703535.1. Classification (NCBI taxonomy): domain Bacteria; kingdom Bacillati; phylum Actinomycetota; class Actinomycetes; order Kitasatosporales; family Streptomycetaceae; genus Streptomyces; species Streptomyces sp. NPDC007346. Next base: position 35,716 of record NZ_JBEYKR010000024.1, on the reverse strand, counting down.
GGGCAAGGTGCTGGAGGACCGCTTCGGTTCGGCGACCGCCACGCTCTTCCTGGTCGGCTTCTTCGCCACGTCGTTCTCGTCGCTGATCGGCGTCTGGCACGGGGTGAGCCTGATGTTCGCCGACTTCGTGGAGCGGTTCCGGGCCCCGGTGGACCCGGAGGAGGAGCACGCGGGCCCGGCCGTCGTCGACCGTCAGCAGCGCTCGCTGCCGTTTCGCGCCTACCTCCTCTGGCTGACCTTCCCGCCGATGGCCCTGCTCTGGCTGGACGAGCCGTTCGGCCTGGTCATCGCGTACGGCGTGCTCGGCGCGTTCTTCATGCCGTTCCTCGCCCTGACCCTGCTGTGGCTGCTCAACTCCTCCCGTACGCCCAGCCAGTGGCGCAACGGCTGGCTCAGCAACGGGATGCTGGCCGTGGCGGGGCTGCTGTTCGTCGTGCTCTGTGTGCAGCAGGTACGCGAACTGCCCTGGTGATCCGGGACGGCCCGGGAACGCCGCAGCGCCGCCGGGGGAGCGGCGGCGCTGCGGGTTCGGAGGATCGCGTTGTGCGATACGGGTTATGGGCTACGGGTTACGGCAGGCTGCGGACGTGCGGGCCGACCGCCTTCGACCAGGCGAACCCGGCCGTCGCGTCCCAGTTGGTCGACCAGGTCATCGCGCCACGGAGCGACGGGTAGGTCTTCGAGGGCTTGAACGAACCGCAGTTGGTGCCCTTGGTCAGGCAGTCCAGGGCGGCGTTCACGATCGACGGGGAGACGTAACCGCTGCCCGCGCCCCGGGTGGAGGCCGGGACACCGATGCCGACCTGGGACGGGTCGAGACCGCCCTCCAGCTGGATGCAGGCGAGCGCGGTGAGGAAGTCCACCGAGCCCTGGGAGTAGACCTTGCCGTCGCAGCCGAGCATCGAACCGCTGTTGTAGTACTGCATGTTGACGACGGTCAGGATGTCCTTGACGTTGAGCGCCGTCTTGAAGTATTCACCCGACGTCGACTGCATGTCGATGGTCTGCGGGGCCATCGTGAGGACGAGCCCGGGGCCCGCCTTCGCCGACAGCTGGCGCAGCGCCTTCGTCATGTAGGTGGCGTTGAGGCCGTTCTCCAGGTCGATGTCGACCCCGTTGAAGCCGTAGTCCTGCATCAGCGCGTACACCGAGTTGGCGAACGCGGTGGCGGAGGCGTCGTTGTCGACCCGGACGGTGCCCAGTTCGCCACCGATCGAGATGATGACGTTCTTGCCCTGAGCCTGCTTGGTCTTGATGTCCGCCCGGAACTGGGCGTCGGTGTAGCCGTTCAGCCCGGCCGTGTCCAGGTTGAAGGTGACCGCGCCCGGCGTCGGCGTGGCGTCCGCGAAGGAGACCGCGATGATGTCGTAGTCGGCCGGCACGTCGGTGAGCTTCTGGACGGCCGCGCCGTTGTTGAAGTTCTGCCAGTAGCCGGTCACCGCGTGCTTGGGCACGGAGGTGCCGGGGCCGGGGCCCGTCCCCTGCTTCGCCGTACGGGCGCTGATGGCAGCCGACTTGACCGACTCGCCGGCCGCGTTGGTGGCGCTCACCGAGAACTGGTACGCCGTGTCGGCGGCCAGCCCCGTGATGGTCGCCGAGGTCCCGGTGGAGGTGGTGGCCTGCACACCGTCCCGGTAGACCTTGTAGCCCGTGGCGCCCGAGACCGCGTTCCAGGACAGGGCGACGGAGGAGGTCGTCGTGGCGCCCGCGGCGAGGCCGGCGGGGGCCCCCGGGATGACCGGGCCGGGCTGCTCGCCGCCGCCACCGCCGTCGGGTCCCGTCACCTCGATGTCGTCGGCGAAGTAGGCGGACTGCCCGTACCAGCCGTGGGTGTAGACGGTCACCGAGGTGGTGTTGGCGCCGGTCTTGAAGCTGGTGGACAGCTTGGTCCAGGCGGTGGAGCCCGGCGACCAGGTGGAGACGTCGGTCGTTCCGGTGCCGCTCACGCCGAGGTAGGCGTAACCGCCCTGCACCCAGGAGCTCAGCGAGTACGTCGAGTTGGGCTGCACGGCCACGGTCTGCGAGCACTTGGCGTTGTCCTGGCCGGACGGGGTGGCCTTCAGCGCGGACGTGCCGGTGCGCACGGGGGTGGAGACGGTGGCGCCGCTGTTGGCGGAACAGGCCCAGTTGGCGAGCCCCGACTCGAAGCCCGCGTTCTTGGCGTTGTTGACGTCGGCCGCCTGGGCGGGCGAGACGAGTCCGGTGACGGTCAGGGCGCCGGCCGCGATGACGGCCATGGCGCCGCCGAGGAACGGCCGGGAGTTGTTCCTTCTGCGTCTTCTGCTGCCTGCGGAGCGTTGCACGTGAGCCTCCGTGGGGAGTTGGTGGTGCGTGGCGGGGGTGCACGGCGGCGGGGATGAGGAAGGCCGTGCGGTGTGGAGCAGAAGCGGTGGCCACCGCTGGCGGATAAACTGGTCCAGACCAATCAAGTTGTCAAGACCTTTGGCAGCGAAAGGCTCTCCGGAGAGGTCGAGTGACCGCCCGTCCGGGGGCGCGCGGGGCTGACCGAAGGCCGGCCGTGGGGGCTGCCGCGGGTCCGGCCGGGCGGGCGCCGGCCGCAGGCGCTCCGCGAGGGCTCAGGGCGCACTTTCTCGCCGGGTGACGGCTCCGCGTCCGCACCCCGCTACCCACACGGGTGATCTTGCCGAAGGTCTTCGTACCGTGACGAGAACGGCCCGCCGAAATGATCCGGAACGCTCCGCCGCCCGCCGTGACGTGCGGGAATGAAGGCGCGACCGGATTCCGGATCGCGCGTTCGGTAACGCTCCGCAGTGGTACAGAAGTTGACCACAATCGATTTCGTCCTGTTTAGCACCCGACCCCCGTACGAACGGTGTTCGCATGATGACGCACTGGTCCCCGATAACTGTTCTCTGCCTGGTGAGACGTGGCTAAAGTGCTGAGACAGGAGCACGGAGCAGGAGCGATTGCGGCCGACGTCTTGACGACGGCCGGAGCCGAACGGGGAAGAGCGTGCCGACCGCAATAGCAGTGACGAGTGCAGATCTGGTGCTGCCGCCCACCGATCAGCAGACACCGACCGCGGCCCTGCTCCAGGCCCCCGAAGCCCAGGCCCTGGAGCTGGCGATCGGCGACATGCATCTGCTGCTGGAACAGCACGGGTACGTGATCGCCCTGTACCCGTCCGGCACCCGGCCCGAGCACGTGAGACGGCTCCACTCCATCCGGTCGGTCCTGGAGAGCGACCGGATCGCCCTGGTCAAGGTGGACCTGCCGCCCCTCGGCGTCGCCGTACTGGTGCGCCAGCTGCGGCAGTTGTCCATCTGCGACTTCAGCCCCGGAGTGGTCGCCTCCGCCGCCCGGCTGCTGTCGCACTACATCTACGCGGGCGCCCTGCTCAACTCGGTCGCCAAACTCGACCGGGTACCGGTCAGCCTCAAGAGCCACGCCAGATCCTGGGTCCCCGGCTCCCAGTTCGCCGTACTCGCCGGTCCCCAGCCGCAACTCATCAAAGTGGGACCGGCCGCCCAACCCCTGACCGGACCGGAATTCGGCACGCATCTTCTCGTCGCCAAAGGGCAGTCGCAGTCGGACTGGGTACAGGAGACCCTGGCGCCCGCCTGGAAGGTCCAGGCCGTACAGGAAACGGGCCTGCCCGCCGACTCCCCGCGCTGGTGGGGTACGGGAAAGCTGGTGGAGTTCGCCGCCCACCTCCCGGACATCTCCGTGCTGTACCAGCTGGTCGCCTCCGTCCGCCGGGAGAAGTGCCACTGGTGCGAAATGGAACTCATCGGTGACCGCTGCGCATTCTGTTCCGCACCCCTCGCCGCCCCCGAGAACCGCAGGGTGTCCACCGGTGTCCTCCAACTCGGAGCCGGCGAACTCTCCGGCCCCTAGGCCCGCCCGGCCCAGGCGCCCGGCCTCCGGCCCGTACCGCCTCACCGCGCATCGCTCTCCGTCCGCTGCTCCACGCATCCGATTCGAACGAGGTTGTCCGGCCCATGAACTCCCGCCAGCGCCGCGGCGTGATACTCCTTCTCCTGTCGGTCCTGTGTGCCTTCGGTGCCTTCGCCGGCGTGCTCTCGGTGATCAGCGATGTGAACTCCAAGGTGGGCCCCGAGGTGACCGCCTATCAGCTGAAGTCCGACGTGGCCCCCTACACGGCACTGAGCGGCGACCAGTTCGAGAAGATCTCGATGCCCAAGCGCTGGCTCTCGGAGAACGCCGTGACCGACCTGCGGGAGGTCGAGTCGAAGATCGCGGTCACCCAGCTCCGCAAGGGCTCGCTCCTCCAGTCGGACATGATGGTGCGCAAGCCCGAACTCCGCGCCGGTGAGCAGGAGATCGCGATCATGATCGACGCAGCCACCGGCGTCGCGGGCAAGATCACCACCGGCGCCACGGTCAACATCTACGCCACCTTCGCCGGGGAGCAGCGGGAGAAGGGCGCGCCCGCCCAGTCCAAGGTCATCGTCTCCAACGCCAAGGTGCTGGAGGTCGGCAAGCTCACCGCCCTGGAGCCCAGCGGCGACGGCCGGCGCAGCCAGACCACCGAGGCCGTGCCGATCACCTTCGCCCTGAACACGCTGGACGCCCAGCGCATCGCCTACGCGGAGTCCTTCGCGGAGCACGTACGTCTGGCACTCGTCGCCCCGGGCAGCGACGGCACCATCCGTCCGGGGGACCGGACCTACACGCTCGACAAGGACAAGTGAGGATCGGATGACCACCAGAATCCTCCCGGCCGTGGGCGACCTGGACGCGGCCCGCTCCATCACCACCCTGCTCAGCCAGCTGCCCGACGCCGAACCGGCGGCCCCGGTCGCCGACTCCACCCAGCTGATCGACACCCTGGCCCGCCTCGCGGGCGAGGCCCTCGACGAGCTGCCCGAAGTGGTGCTGGTGCACGAGCGGATCGGCCCGGTACCGGCCCTGGAGCTGATCCGGGAGGTGTCCCTGCGGTTCCCCTCCGTCGGGGTCGTCATGATCACCACGGACGCCGGCCCCCACCTCTTCGCCGACGCCATGGACTCCGGCGCCCGGGGCCTGGTCACCCTGCCGGTGGGGTACGAGGAACTTGCCAACCGGGTCCAGGCGGCGGCCCAGTGGTCGACCGGCGTACGCCGCCACCTCTCCTCGGCGGGCGACGTGTTCACCGGCCCCGGCGGCACGGTCGTCACGGTCACGGGCGCCAAGGGCGGGGTCGGCGCCACCGTCACGGCCATCCAACTCGCCCTGGCCGCCCAGGCGTCCGGCCACACGGTGGCGCTGGTCGACATGGACCTCCAGACCGGGGACATCGCCTCGTTCCTCGACGTGCAGTTCCGGCGCTCGCTCGTCGACCTCGCCGTGATCACCGACATCTCGCCCCGGGTGCTCGCCGACGCCGTCTTCTCCCACTCCACGGGCCTGGCCCTGCTGCTGGCCCCCGGCGAGGGCGAGCGCGGCGAGGAGGTCACCGACCGGTCGGCCCGCCAGATCGTCAGCGCCCTGCGCTCCCGGTACGAGATCGTCGTCATCGACTGCGGCGGCCAGATGAACGGGGCCAACGCGGCGGCCATCGAGATGGCGGACACGGCCCTGCTGGTGACCACCCCGGACGTGATCGCGGTGCGCGGCGCGAAACGCATCGTACGGATGTGGGAACGGCTCCAGATCCGCAAGGCCGAGGAGACCGTCACCCTCGTCAACCGCTTCACCCGCAACACCGAGATCCAGCCGCCCCTGATCCAGAAGATCACCGGCACCCGGGTCGCCTCCGCGGCGGTCCCCGCCAACTTCAAGGAGCTCCAGGCGTCCATCGACTCCGGCCGCCTGCACGAACTGGACGCCAAGAGCACGGTCAAGCAGGCCCTGTGGGGCCTGGCCGGAGAGCTGGGCATCGTCAAGGCGAGCGCGACGCCGAGGAAGGGCGGCGCGCTGGCCAGGAGGAACAGCGGCACCTTCAAGAACGACCGGGGCTCCATCGGACGCCCGCGCCGCCGGCGCGGCGGCCCCGCAGACGCTGAGGGGACACGTTGAGCGATGACGACCACCACAAGGACGGCTCGCAGCGGCATACGGGGGCGGACGGCCGCCCTGCGTGACCGCGACCAGGTGCCTGTGCCTCCGGGGACTCACCGGGTACCCGTGCCTCGGGGGACTCACCGGACGGCTCGGAGGCCGCACGGGACGCCTCGGGCGCCTCATCGGGCGCCTCGGGGGCTCCGTAGGCTCGGGGGACTCCGAAGGGACGACCGGGGGCAGACCGCCATCGAGTTCCTGGGCATGACCCCCTTCATCATCCTGATCATGCTCGTGCTCTGGGAGTGCGCCCTGATCGGCTACACCTTCAGCCTCGCGGGCAACGCGGCGGACGTGGGCGCGCGCAAGGGGAGCGGCGCGGAGTACGGGGCGGGGGCCGCCTGCCGGGCGGGCGCGATGAAGGACCTGCCGGGCGCCTGGTCGAGCGGGGCCCAGGTCAGCTGCGGGGCGGGCGGGGACCTGTACGAGGCGAAGGTGCGGCTCAAGGTCCCGGTGCTGGTGCCGGGCCTGTTCGACCTGGACATCCCCATCACCGGCGAAGCCGGGTCGCCGAGGGAGGACTGAGTGATGACGCCAACCGTGAACGCGTCACCGAGGGTTCAGCGGGAGCGCCGGGACAGGAACAGGGGCAGGAACAGGGGCGGGGTCAGGGGCCGGGACCGCGGCCAGGTGGCCCTGGAGTACCTGGGCTTCCTCCCGCTGCTGCTCCTGGTCGCCATGGGGGCCATCCAGCTCGGCCTCGCCGCGTACGCCGCCAACCAGGCGGGCACCGCCGCCCGCGCCGGAGCCCGTACGGCGGCCAGCTACGACGCCCACGGCGACCCGGGGTCGACGGCCCGGAGCGCGGTGAGCGGCTGGCTGAGCGACGGCGGGTTCCGGTACAGCCAGAGCGGCGGCCGGGACATCACCGCCACGGTCCAGGTCAAGGTCCCCTCGGTGGTCCCCGGCCTGGACGGCTGGTGGGCGAAGCGGAGCGCCACGATGCCGCGCGAGTAGCCCAGGAGCCCACGGACGGCGAAGGGCGTCCGACCGGTCCGGCGCACCGGGCGGGCCGACCGGACCGGCGGACGGTGACCGGCGCACCGGGCGGGCGGACCGCACCAGACCACCGCGCCCACCCACCGGATCCACCCCACCGGACCCACCCCACCACACCCAGCCCCCGGACCCAGCAACACCCGCGACACCGAGGAGAGTTACGCAGATGAGCCTGCGGGCACGCATGAGCGCCCCGGACGAGCAGGGCGGTGCACGGGAGGACGGCCACCTGGTGGCCACCTACCGGGCCAAGCTGCTGGAGGAGATCGACCTCGCGGAGATGTCCTCGCTGGCCGCCGCCGACCGGCGGGCCCGCCTGGAGCGCGTACTCGGCCACATCATCAGCCGCGAGGGCCCGGTCCTCTCCACCGTGGAGCGCTCGCAGCTGATCCGGCGCGTCGTGGACGAGGCGCTGGGCCTCGGCATCCTGGAACCGCTCCTGGAGGACGCGTCCATCACCGAGATCATGGTGAACGGCCCGGACCAGATCTTCGTCGAGCGCAGCGGCAAGGTCGAGCAGCTCCCCATGCGCTTCGGCTCCCACGAACAGCTGATGCAGACCATCGAGCGCATCGTGTCGACCGTCAACCGCCGTGTGGACGAGTCGAATCCGATGGTCGACGCACGGCTGCCCAGCGGCGAACGTGTCAACGTGATCATCCCGCCGCTGTCGCTGACCGGCGCCACCCTCACCATCCGCCGCTTCCCGCGCTCCTTCACCCTCCAGGAGATGATCGGCTTCGGCTCGCTGGACGAGCAGATGCTGATCCTGCTCGCCGGCCTCGTCCAGGCCAAGCTCAACATCATCGTCTCGGGCGCCACCGGCACCGGCAAGACGACGCTCCTCAACGCGCTCTCCGGACTGATCCCGAACACCGAGCGCATCGTCACCATCGAGGACTCCGCCGAACTCCAGCTCCAGCAGAACCACGTGATCCGGCTGGAGTCCCGCCCGGCCAACGTCGAGGGCAAGGGCCAGATCACCATCCGCGACCTGGTCCGCAACTCCCTGCGTATGCGCCCCGACCGCATCGTCGTCGGTGAGGTCCGCGGCGGCGAATCCCTCGACATGCTCCAGGCGATGTCCACCGGCCACGACGGCTCGCTCGCCACCGTCCACGCCAACAACGCCGAGGACGCGCTGATGCGCCTTCAGACGCTCGCCTCGATGTCCGAGGTGGAGATCCCCTTCGAGGCGCTGCACGACCAGATCAACAGCGCCGTCGACGTGATCGTCCAGCTCACCCGGCACGCCGACGGCACCAGGAAGGTCACCGAGATCGCGGTGCTCGACTCGCACGGCCGCGACCCGTACCGGATCGTCACGGTGGCCCGGTTCGACGCGCAGCCGATGGCCTCCGACGGCCGGATCCACGGCCGCTTCCAGTACCTGCCGCTGCCCCGCAGGATCGCCGACCGTCTCTACATGGCGAGCCAGCCCATCCCGCAGGCGTTCGGCATCGCCGAGAGCGCCGAACAGCTCGCCACCCGAGAGGCCAACTAGGTACCCGAGCCATGGACAACGTCAACCTCCCCCTGGTCACCGTCGGCGTCACCCTGGTCGCCTGCGTGCTCGGCGTGATGGGCCTGTACGCCTACTCCGGCGGCAAGGCCGACCGCGACGCCCTCGTCGAGCGGCTCTCCCACGTCGGCCAGGTCCCCGAGCCGGGCCGCCACCGCCGCTTCAAGGGCCTGGACCGCCGCCTGCGGGCCACCGCGCTCGGCCGGAAGCTGGAGCTGAAGCTCGCGGCGACCGGCATGGAGCTCACTCCCGGCGAGTTCTTCGTCTACGCCCTCCTCGCCATGGCCGGGCTGTGGATGATCGCCTCGTCCATGCTCGCCGCCTTCTTCGGCCCGGTCGCGGCCCTGATCGGCCTCTGGGGCACCAACGCCTTCCTCAACTGGCAGCGTACGAAGCGCACCGAGCGGTTCATCAACCAACTCCCCGAACTCTCCCGCATCCTGGCCAACGCCACCCAGGCGGGCCTGGCCCTGCGCACCGCGCTCTCCATGGCCGCGGAGGAGCTGGAGGACCCGGCGGGCGAGGAACTGGCCAGGGTGGCACGGAGGCTGGCGGTGGGCGAATCCCTGGACGAGGCGCTGAGCGAGCTGACGGACCGACTCCCCTCGCGCGAACTCGTCGTCCTGGTAACGACGTTGGTCCTCTCCAACCGGGCGGGCGGTACGGTCGTCAGCTCGCTGCGCAACCTCACCGAGACCCTGGAGGAGCGCAAGGAGACCCGCCGCGAGGTCAAGACCCAGCTCTCCCAGGTCACCGTCACCGCCTACGCCGTACCGGCCTTCGGCATCGGCGCGATGCTCCTGATGAACGCGGTCATGCCCGGCGCCCTGGACCGTATGACCGGCGCCTTCATCGGCCAGGCCGCGGTGGTCGTGGCCATCGCCCTGTACGCGATCGGGTTCGTGGTCATCCGCCGCCTGTCCCGTATCGACGTCTGACGCCCCGAACCCACCGAGAGGAACCGGCACATGGACCTGCTGCTCGCCCTGATCGTCGGCCTCGCCGTCTACGGGGCCATCCACGGCATCCGGATGTACCGGGCCGACGCCAAACTCCCCGGCGACCTCGCCATCGCGCTCGAATCCGGCTCCTCGCGCACCGGCGCGGTGGGCTCCGGCATCGACCGGCTCGGCATCCGCTGGGCCCCGATGGTGCTGCGGATGATGGGCCCCAAGGCGGTCAACAAGAAGCGCCGCCAGATCGACCTGGCCGGAAACCCGGGCGGCCTCACCATCGACCGTTACGCGGCCCGCCGCGCGGTCTACGGCGCACTCGGCCTGCTGGGCGCCTTCTCGATGCTCCTCCAGGGCCAGCTGTTCCTGGCCCTGCTCATGATCGCGTTCGGCCTGTTCTGGGTGGAGGCGGGGATCTGGTCGGCGATCCGGGTGCGCCGCGAGCACATCGAACGCACCCTGCCGGACTTCCTCGACGTCCTCGCCGTCGTCGTCTCCGCCGGACTCGGCTTCCGGCAGGCGCTGGACCGGGTGGCGGAGAAGTACGAGGGCCCCTGGTCCGACGAACTGCGCATCACCCTGCGCCAGATGGACATGGGCGTCAGCCGCCGCCAGGCCTTCGAGGAGCTGCGCAGGCGCAACGACTCGGAGCAGGTCGCGATGTTCGTCACCACGCTCCAGCAGGGCGAGGAACTGGGTGCGCCCATCGTCGAGACGCTCATCCAGATCGCCAACGACATGCGCCGCACCGACGCCCAGAACGCCCGCCGCAAGGCGGCCAAGGCGGTCCCGAAGGCGACGTTCGCGGTGACGTCGTTCCTGCTGCCCGGCACGCTCGTTCTCCTCACGGTGGGGTTCGTGTACGGGGCCGATGTCGACTTCTCGTTCCTCACGGGCGGCTGACATGAACGGCGGGAGGGGTGGGGACGAGGGGATGGAAGGGAGCCGCGAGGCCGTACGGTCCCTCGCAAGCCTTCATGGGCCTCACGGGAATCACGGGCCTCACAGGTCTTACGGGCCTCATGGGCCTCACGGGTCTTGCGAGGCCTTACGGCGACGCCCTGCGGGAACTGAGCCGGAGGTGAGGGCAGACACATGGCGTACCAACTGAGCGTCTCCGACCCGGACCTGCCGACGGACCTGACCCGCGCCCACACCGGCACCCCGGCGGCCCCGGCCTTCGCGATCCAGGTCAACGCCCTCCAGGCGATGTGCCGGCAGGTCTTCGGCTTCCGGCTGGCGATGATCGCGATAGCGACCCCGTACGCCATCGACCACACCGCCCCCGGCCTGCCCACCTGGTTCATCGGCTCGGCGATCCTCGTCACCTTCATGGGCTCGTACGTCCTGTTCCGCGACTGGGAGCGGTTCGGCCCGTTCCTCCTGCGCCACCCCTGGCTCCTCGCCGTCGACGTGTTCTTCGGCTCGCTCCTGCTGATCACGGCGACCCCCGAGTCGACCCTCGCGTACGTCACGGTCTGCACCCCGCTGCTGGCGGGCCTGGTCCAGGGCTGGCGCGGGGCGGCGGTCTTCGCGGCGCTCCAGGTGGTGATCGTCTTCGGGGTGTACGCGAGCGTCCCGAAGCTGGAGGAGGGCGGCGCCACCGCGCTCCTCCCCGGCTTCTGCGTGATCGCCGGCGCGGTGGGGGTCACTCTGCGGAACCTGCTCCTGCGTTTCGGGACGGCCACCCAGGCGCTGACCGAGACCCGGGCGCGGCTGGCGGTGAACGAGGCGGTGGAGGTCGAACGCACCCGCCTGGCCCGGGAGATGCACGACTCGGTCGCCAAGACCCTGCACGGCCTGGCCCTGGCCGCCGACGGCCTGGCGTGCTCGGCCGACCGCCTGGACCCGCCCACGGTCCGGCGCCAGGCGGAACTGGTCGCCCGCGCCGCGCGGCGGGCCGCCGCCGAGTCGAGGGAGCTGCTCACGGATCTGCGCCGCGAACAGGGCCTGGAGGGCGGCGTGGACATCGTGGCCGAACTGTCCGCCCAGGCAGCCGACTTCACCGCCCGCCACCCCATCACGGCAACGTTCCGCCGCCTCGCGGAGGACACCCCGGTCCCTCCCGTCCCCCAAGCGGTGGCCCGCCAACTCCTCACGGTCGCCTCGGAGGCCCTGGAGAACGCGCACCGCCACGCGTCCCCCACGTACCTGGTCGTCCTGGCCGGCGTGAAGGGCGACGTGCTGCGCGTGAGCGTGTACGACGACGGCCGCGGCCTCCCCGCCGGGACCACCCTGGAGAGCCTGCGTCTGGCGGGCCACTTCGGCCTGGTGGGCATGGTGGAACGCGCGGCCTCGATCGGGGCCCGTATCCGGATCGGCAGGGGCAGGGCGGAGAGGGGGACGGAGGTACGGGTGGAACTCCCGCTGGCGGCACTGGCACCCCCGCCGCCCCCACCGCCTCCGTTCACGCCCCACCCGCCCCCCGGCCCGACACCAACGCCTGTGGCCGCCCCCCACCTGTAACCCCCCCGACCCGGAGAGGAGGTCGCACCATGCCGGACGACTTCGAACCAGTCCCCCCGCACCCCGCGATCGGTCCCCCCGCCCTGCCCTCGGCGCCCGCCGCAGCCAAGCTCAGGGTGGTGGTGGCCGACGACAACCCCGTGGTGCGGGCGGGGCTGGGCGTCCTGCTCTCGGGCCGGGCCGACATCCAGGTCGTCGGGGAGGCGGCGGACGGCCGGGAGGCGTACGAGAAGACACTCCACCACCGCCCGGACGTCGTCCTGCTGGACGTCCGGATGCCCGGCGTGGACGGCATCTCGGCGCTGCCGCACCTGGTGGGCATCGCCCCCGTACTCATGCTGACGTACAGCAGGGAGAGCGAGATCGTGCACGAGGCCCTGCGCCTGGGCGCGGGCGGCTACCTGGTGCACGGCGAGTTCACGGCGGACCAGCTGGTGCAGGCGGTACGGGACACGAGGAACGGCCGGGCCAACTTCACGGCCACGGCCGCCGACGCCCTGCTCGCCCACATGCGCCACGGCACGGCCCCGGACCGCGCCCCCTTGCCCGACGGCCTGGGCGCGGCGCTCACGAGGCCGCCCGTCCACACGCCCCCACGGGAGCGCGAACCTTCGGAAGGCCTTTCGCAACTGCAACCTCCTGTGGGACAGTCTTCTGTAACCGGGGGGTCGGTCTCACGCCCCAACAGGCAGCAGTACGGGCTGAGTTCGAGGGAGGTGGAGGTCATGGAGCTGATTGCGTCCGGAATGAGTAATCAGCAGATCGCCGCCACCTGCTTCATCAGCGAGAAGACCGTCAAGAACCACATCAACCGCATCTTCACCAAGCTCCACAGCGCCAGCCGCAGCGAGGCGATAGCCCGCTGGCTCGGCACGGCGCCCCGGGACCCCGGACGGCACCCATGACCGACCGGACACCGGAAGGCGGGGCCCAGAAAACCTTTTGGGCCCGGGAATGGGCCCACGGACCCTCTGACCGCGCAGCGGTTCCCTCCTATGTTTCTCACGTCGCCAGCGGCACCGGCCGGGAGGAAGCCGGTACCGGGGACGGCACCGCAGAAACGCCCGAGTCGGCCGGCACCCGGTCGGCCGAACCAGGAGGGGAACACCATGTCGAACTTCACCCTGAAGACCGGCGTCCGCGTCAACGGCTGGGCCAACACCGCCGTCAGCACCATCCAGAAGCGTTACGCGGCGAAGGACCGGGGGCAGACGGCGTTCGAGTACCTGGGCATCATTCTGGTGGTTGTGGCGATCATCGGCGCGATCGTGGCCACGGGCATCGGCGGCGCTATCTCGGCGCGCATTCAGGGCCTGGTGAACGCCATCACGGCCCAGTGATCTTCGCTCGTTCGCGCAAGGAATCAGGGCAGGCTTTCCCCATCTATGTGGTGATGGTGGCGGGCCTGCTCTTCCTTGCGTTCGCCTTCTTCGCTGTCGGCAAAGCATCGGCCTTGCGCAACGGGTCCCAGGGAGCCGCGGACGCTGCCGCCCTGGCCGCCGCACAACGTGCCCGCACAGAGATGGGTCCGGGCTTCATCGCCTCACTCCCGGGCAACACGCTGGAACTTTTCCTGGGCTCGCCGTTCGTGCCGCCCTGCGCCGAGGCAGAGAGGCTGGCCGCCGCCAACCGAGCCGACAGGCGTGCCTGCTACCCGGTGTACGGCTACCTGCGTGACCGGATCACGGTCGAGGTCGAAGGGCGCAAGGCGGTGGACTCGTCGGTCGTACCTGGTACGAAGGACATGTTTGCCAAGGCCAAGGCCACCGCCCTGATCGAGTTCCGCTGCCCGGACTGGAAGGCTGTGGACTTCAACAGCGATGGTGTCCAGGATCTGTTCATTTTCACGTGCTCGAACGGGCAGGTCGTGGAAATCGCACCGGGCAGCCCGCCGCCATGGTCCACGGTGAGCAAGATTCTCTTCGATGTGCGGTTGGTCGACCAGTGACAGCGAATGACGAGTAGAGGAATCGGACCATGAGTATGCGGCGTACCACAACAACGAGACGGTTCGCGCTGGCTGTGGCCGTCACAGCGGCCTTCGCCCTCGGCCTGACCGGATGCGGCGACGATGGCGGTGCGGAGCCCCAGGCCGAGAGATTGCCCGAGGCGTCCGCGCCGGCCAGTTCGCCGACGGCCGAGGACAAGGGCGAGCAGCAGGTGGGCACTGCTGCGGGGGAGGACGTGGACCCGAATGCCAAGTTGGCCGAGGCGCGAGGTCTGGACGGACTGACGCTGGTGATCAATCAGGTCAAGCGTGACTCCGGCGGCTTCGTCACCGTACAAGGCGTGATCAAGAACGAGGGAGCCCAGTCGGCGAACACGACGGCCTGGGCCGGATCCGAGACGGCGCTGCTTGCGGCGAACCCCAACTCGGTCGCGGGAGCCACCCTGGTCGACAAGGTCGGGAAGAAGCGCTACTACATTCTGCGGGACACGGAGAACCGGTGCCTGTGCACAACAGGCATCCCGCCGCTCATGGCAGGCAAGACCACGTCGGTGTTCATGCAGTTCCCCGCCCCGCCGGCCAGCTCGAGCGAGGTCGACTTCACCCTCCCGACCTTTGCGACGACGTCCCTCAAGATCTCCGGGTGACGGCCGACATGACGCACACACGCACCCGCATGAGGCCGACGGGCCTGTCGGCTGCCTCGCTCCTGGTCGTCGCGAGCCTCACGCTGTTCGGCGCGACGCCCGCCTTGGCCGACGACGACCCCAGCGTTCCACCGGGCACCGAAGCCCAGTCGGTCCCACCGGTGGAGGTCGACCCCAACGACCCGGACCTCAAGATGCCCGACGGCGGCACACTGGGACCCGCCAAGGTCCTCGACATCGTCCAGGTCGTAGAAGACCTCGGCGGTGAGGAGCGCCGTGAGGACAGCAACGCCGACATCAAGTTCGCGCTCCAGGCGGAAGTCCTCTTCGGCAAGGACAGCGCGAAGCTGAGCTCGGCGGCCCACGCCCGTATCGCCGCCATCGCCGAAGAGATCAAGAAGCAGAACGGCACGAAGGTCCGCGTCTTCGGCTTCACCGACAACCTGGGCTCCTCCGCCCACGGCGACGTGCTCTCCAAGCAGCGCGCTGACGCCGTGCACGGGATCCTGTCGAAGCAGCTCGGACCCTCGATCACGTACGAGATCCGGGGCTACGGCGAGCAGTACCCGATCGCCAGCAACAGCAACGAAGAAGGCCGGAAGAAGAACCGCCGCGTGGAGGTCTCCTTCCCGCGTGGCGAGGGTTCTTGACCCCTGCCCCCTCCGGGCGCACAGCCGTAGAGGTCCGGTGCACCCGCACCCGCCGTCGTTCCATCCGTGATGGCGGGGGCGGTGCACCGGACGAGACACAGTTCGTGGTGAAGGAGGGCGAGTTCGCAGGTCCCTGGATCCGTGGAGAAAGGACGGGACCCACCGGGCGGTGTCGTCATGGAGGCGGAGGGCGATGCGCCAGCGACGCCACCCTTGTCCCTCACGCTTGCGCGGGGACCACTTGACCAGGGCCGCCTGCGCCCCGTTGACCTGCGGAACACCCCCGCCTGCGCGGGGAACACGGCGTCTGCTTCCCGGTCTACAGCCGCGACACCGGAACACCCCCGCCTGCGCGGGGACCACGCCCGCGAGGCCGTTGCACCAGTCGCACCAGACGGAACACCCCCGCCTGCGCGGGGACCACTCTTCCTGACCTGCGGCGTTAGAGCGGCTTTGCCGGTCCTTGAGCATTCGCCGCTCTCGTCACCTGCCCATCCTTGCAGAGGGCGGAGAACTCGATGGGTGAAGTGCATCAGAAGGCCCGGCCGGGCCGTGCGGCGTTCCATCCGCGCAGCCGTAGCGGCCAACACTTAGCAGGGCGGCTGGGGGGGCAGAGGCGCCCGTCGCCCCCTACTTCACCGTGATCGACCCCACGAACGCGTCCAGTTCCTCCCCGCTCACCTCGCCCTCCACCGCGTTCAGGCGCACCACGAACGGCACGCCGCCCGAGTCCACGCCCGCTACCAGGACCCCCGTCATCGGGGTGCCCTTGTTCGGGGTGTTCTCCTTGCCGTCGGCCGTGAAGTCGTAGTCGATGCGGCGGGCGTCCCGGGCCTTCGAGGGGCCCGTCAGGCGGACGTTCTGCGTTGCCTTGCGGGTGGAGCCCAGGCCGATTCCGGCGCCCGCGGCGGCTGCCGCCTCGTTCGCGTCGCTCACGCCTGTGGCGAAGTTCAGCTGGACGGAGACCATGCCGGTGCGGATGCCGTTCTCCACCTTGAGCGCCACCGCCGCGTTGTTGCTGCTCCGCTCGGCCGCCGGCTGTTCCGCGTACCCCTTGGTTTTCGGGTAGCCGACGCTCAGGCTCCCGGTGTCCAGCGTGGACCAGCCCTCCGGCACCGAGGCCTTGGCGTCGCCCTCGTTGCCGCAGCCGGTCAGCGTCAGGAGGAGGGAGGCGCCCAGGGCTGCCGCTGCCGCCGCTGCCGCCGCTGCCGCCGGCCTGCTCGCGCGGTGCCTACTCGTCATCGTCATGGTCATCGTTTCTCCGTCGTGCCATCACCGGTGCGGCGGCGTCAGTTCGCGCAGTAGCTGTACGGAAGATACGTGCGGCTGTCGCCCTGCGGCGCTCCGAGGAACTGCGCGTCACTCAGGGTCTCCTTCTTCTGCTCGCCCGAGAGCGAGAACCCGAGGCTCATGCCGAGCGAGATCTCGAAGCCGAAGTCCTGCGCGTCCGTCTCCCCGTGGTAGCGCATCGTGCTGGACAACCCGTCCTGGAACATGAGTTGTTCGAAGGGGTCGTTGCCCGTGGGGCGCGTCTCCATGCCCTGGTCGCCGAAGAGGTACGCGAACGGGGCGGTGTTGTCGCCCGAGCCGCCCAGCCACTGTTCGGCGACGGCCCGCTCGGCCTCGGTTTCCGCGTCCGTGTCCTTGCCGAAGACGATCGAGGTCGTCACCACCTCGATGCCGGTCTCGCCCGACGAGTCCGACACGCTGCCCTTGCCGCCCCGCTTGTCCGCGCCCGACTCCCCGTTGTCGCCGCCCACTTCGACCCTGCCGGACGTCGAGCCGCTCTCCACCGTCTGCGTCATGTCGATGCGGACGATCTTCCCGGTCTTCTGGTCGCGGGTGACGGTGATGGCGCCGGTGCGGCTCTGCTTGCCGCTCAGCGTGCCCTTGAGCGGGCCCGTGTTTCCGCTGAGCTTGCCCTCGAGTTCCAGCTTGGCGGTGTACGTGTACGACTCGTTGCCGTTCACGTCGTCCCTGGTGATCGTCGCCTCGGGCGAGAACTTGGCCCTGCCGCCCAGCTTGGCGCCGAGTTCGCCCTCGTCGCCGCCCTTGACCGACAGGCCGCCGTCCGCGTAGGCGCTGAGGCCGACCGTCGAGTACGACATCTTCTTGTCGCCGATCTTCCGCTCGACGTCTTCCTTCTTCTCCGCCCACTTCATGCCCGAGTACCAGTTGCCGCCGTACCCGCCGCCGTGCTTGGTGGCGGTCTCCCACATCTTCATCTCCTCGATGTCGTCCCGCATCCTCTGAGCCTCCTCCTCGCTCGCGAAGATCCAGGTGTCACCGTTGGTGATCCTGATGCCGCCGCCGATGTCGACGTCCGCCTTGCCGAGGCTCCCGAGCTTCACGCCGGGCGTGCCCGCGGTGACACCGGCGGAGGCCGCGTCGGTGAACGTCATGGAGACGACCTTGTCGTTGCCGTCGACCACGCCGTCCCCGTTGACGTCGGAGTTGGCCTGGGAGACCTTCTGCCGGAAGCCGTACTCCTCTCCCCACTCGAACCAGCCGATCTTCACCTTGCCGCCGGCCGTGTCGGAGACGGATGAGACCTGGCACATCTTCGGCTCGTAGTCGGCGTCCGTCCTCGGCTGCGCCTGCGGCTCCCCACCGCCCGTGGCGCACGACCCGCCCCCACCGGCCAGGGCGCTGATCGCGCAGCGGACGCGCTCCCCGATCTGCCCCCCGACCCCCGCCATCGCCATGGCGCCGACCAGGGTCACGACGAGGACCACGACCCCCAGGTACTCCGTCGCGGTGGCGCCGCCGTCACGCCAGTCGTACGAGTACGTCGGCGGGGGAGCCGGCCGGGTGGCGCGCTCCTCCAGCAACCGGTCGACGGCGACTCCCGACGCCGCGCCCGCGGCCAGCGCCACCACCGGCATGAGGACGCCCTCGATCCCCACCGCCTCCCGCGAGACCGCGAAGCCGTACGCCAGACCGGCCCATGGGACGGCCAGTGCGGCGAGCAGGTAGAGAGCGCGCGAACCGCGGTGCTCGTCGGGGAGCATCCGGGCGGCGGCGAGGACGGTGAGGAGGGTGACGGTGAGCGCGGGGATGTGCAGCAGGGACAGCCGCCAGCCGAACGACTCCAACCGCTCCTGGCTGCCCAGCAGTTCGAGCAGGACCCGGTTCGTCAGGAATCCGGCGGCGATGTAGACCAGTGCCCCGGTCGCCCAACTGCGGGTCAGCGCCAGGAACCGGCCGCCCGGTTCGCTGCCTGTCAGGACGCCGGAGCCCCCCGTACCCCGGCGTCCTGACGGTATGTGGTCCGGGCTCCGGTCTCCCCGGCCCCGGCCCCCGCCCTCGCTCCTGCCTCCGCCCCCGTCACCGTTCACGGCGCACCTTCTCTCCGAACCTGATACCCAACCCGCGGACCGAACCCGAACCCGAACTCGGACCGATACCGAACCCGACCCCGAACCCGGACCGATGCCGGACCCGGACCGGACCCGAACTCGAACCGACCCCGACCCGACCCCGGACCGATACCGAACCCGGCACCGAACCCGTATCCCGGCGCCCGAACGGCGCGTGTGCTGCCCGTCGGCCGTGAGTGTACGGCGCGAGTACGTCCATCGCGCGGGCCCCCGGGCCCCAAACTCGGGCCCAAGTGCGCCCGTCGAAAGCCTGGTTGTCCCGCCGTGCGCGCCCCGGGTTCCGGCCGGCTTGTGCCGCGATGCGGATTTGGCCGGGTATCACCGGCGCGCCGCTTTGACGGGGCGGGCCCATCCGCTTCGTTCTTTGGGTCGTCCGTGGGTCCGTGGGCCCACGCCGCACCCACTGTCGCTCGGTACGCTCGGACGTGCCGATGGTCGCCTACTCTTGTGTTTGCGTACGCGAAGTGTCGAGTTCGTTTCGTGATGGGGTGAGGCGTCGATGAGTGCCGGATTCTTCCGCTCGTACCACCTGGGCTGGACCCGGGTGGACGCCGCGACGCTCCTGGGCGATCTGGAGGCGGAGGGGGTTCGTTCGGCACATCCCATGACCGGGCGTACCGTGCTCGTCAGCCTGGACCTCCCCTCGTGCGGGGCTCGTTCGCCTGTGACGCGGGAGCAGCTTCTCTCCCTTTCCGGTCTGCAAAGACTCCAGGAGGTCGGCTTCCGGTTGTGGGTGGATGGCGGCCCCGATCTCCTGGTGCGCATACGGCGAGCGCGCGGCGGTGTCGTCGCCGTCGAGTTCTCCGTGGGGGAGCTGCCCCCGGTGGAGCGGGAGCGGGCGGTGAGCGCCATCCGGCGGACCGTCGGCCGGGCGTCCGTACTCTGCATCGGCTTCGTCGTCGACCGGAGTGGTGAGACGGCCGATGCCGACTGGGACGGCTTCGTCATCGAGGGGTCCGCGCCCCTCGATTCCTGGCCGGACGCCGTCGCCGTACGGGAGGAAATAGCCGCGGCCCACCCGCAGTTGGCGGTGCTGGAGCCCGTCACCATGTCGCCGTGGAAGGTGTTCGGGAGCGCCGTGCCCAGTCTGTGAGGAAGCGGGGCGCCGGGGGCCGGGCATGTGCCCCGGGCTTGGGCCCCCGGGCCCAAGACGCGTACGGATAAGGGGAGTTAGCGTCTGGCGTCGTAACCGATCAAGGTTCGTTCCGGCGCCCTCCCAGGGCATTCCGTGGGCGGGCAGGCGACCAGAAGGTGATGACAGACGTGCAGACCGCGGAGCAACTGACGCTGACCGATGAGGAGTCCCGGCTCCTGCAACTGGGACTGATCGAGTGGTGCGGCCCGGCGCGCTCCACGGAGGAGTTCGCCGTGGCCATGGGCTTCGACGGTACGGAGGACCTCCACTACCGCTCGCTCCGGATCCGCGCCGCCCTGATCGCCCGGGAGGCGCTGGAGCCGATGGACTGGGCGCGGGCGCTCCTCGCCACCGAGGTGGCCTTCGCCAGTGATGTGGTCGGATCCGGTTACGAGTGGTCCACCACGACCGGCTGGTCCGACGAGACGACCGTGCGTGTCTTACGTTCCACCCAGCTGAAGCTGATCCGCACCGTGGCCCCGCTCGTCGGCCGTGGCCTCGGCGCCCGCCCGCCCCTCCGGCCGGCGATCGGCTGACGGGGCCGGCCTCTCGGGGGCGACGCGGCCGGCGTCGGGATTGTCCGGGCCGGAGGACATAATCGGCCGTATGTCCGACTCACAGCTC
This sequence comes from Streptomyces sp. NPDC007346, assembly GCF_040703535.1. Classification (NCBI taxonomy): domain Bacteria; kingdom Bacillati; phylum Actinomycetota; class Actinomycetes; order Kitasatosporales; family Streptomycetaceae; genus Streptomyces; species Streptomyces sp. NPDC007346. Next base: position 15,368 of record NZ_JBEYKR010000024.1, on the reverse strand, counting down.
CGCGCCTGGCGCCCCGACGCCCCGGCGCCGCACCCTCGCGGCCTCGGCCCCCGGGCGGCCGCCGCGCTCCGCGCCGCCGCGCCCGCGCTCGCGGTCTACGCCGCCGTCCGGGCTCTGGGGCTCGTGGTCCTGTGGGTGGCCGCCGGGGCCTCCGGCAAGGATCCCCTGACCCGGCTCAGCGGGCGCTGGGACTCTGTCTGGTACCAGCGCATAGCCCAGGACGGGTACGGCTACACCGCCACCCTCCCCGACGGCTCCCTCCACTCCGACCTGGCCTTCTTCCCCCTCCTCCCCGCCCTGGAACGCGGCGTCTCCGAGACGACCCCGCTCACCCTCGGCGGCGCCGGGCTCCTGGTCGCCTGGTCGGCCGGGCTGCTCGCCGCCTGGGGCATCTTCGCCGTCGGGGACCGGCTGTACGGACGGCGTACGGGGGTGGTGCTGGCCGCACTGTGGGGCGTGTACCCGACGGCGTTCGTCCAGTCGATGGCGTACACGGAGACGCTCTTCACCGCACTGGCGGCCTGGTCGCTGTACGCCGTCCTCAGGGGCCGCTGGCTCGTGGCGGGTGCCCTCTGCGCACTGGCGGGGCTCACCCGGCCCTCGGCGGCCGCCCTCATCGCGGCCCTGGCGATCACCGCCGCCGTCACCCTCGTACGGGAGTACCGGGAGGGCCGCAGGTGCGGCGAGGGTCGGGAGCCCCAGGAGCCCCAGGAGCCCCAGGAGCCCCAGGAGCCCCTGGAGTGTTCGGAGCACCGATGTGGGGGCGGGTTCGGCGAGTGCCGTGCCGGGGGCGGCCCCGGAGCGGTGCTCCGCCGCAACGCCCGGATGCTCGCCGGGGTGGCGCTCGCGCCGCTGGGCTGGCTTGCGTACGTGGTGTTCGTCGCCGTGCGCGAAGGCGGCCCGTTCGCGTACTTCGACGTCCAGGCCCAGTGGGGCAACAGCATCGACGGCGGTCGCGCACTCGCCGCCTTCATCGCCGGGCTGCCGCTGCCCGCCGCCCTCGGGCTCTGCGCGGCCCTCGGGCTGCTCGGCGGGCTGGTGGCGCTCTGCGTACGACAGCGGCAGCCGCTGCCCGTCCTCGTCTACGGCATCGCGATCGTGGTCGTCTCGCTGATCGGCGCCGGGTACTTCGGCTCCCGGCCCCGCCTGATGATGCCCGCGTTCCCGCTGCTCCTCCCGCCCGCCGCCGCACTGGTGCGGATGCGGAGTACGGGCCGCACGGCTGCCGTCCTCGCCGTCCTCGCCTGCGCGTCGGCGGCCTACGGGGCCTGGACCCTGCTCGGCGCGGGCCCGCCGTAGGGGGTGCGCCGGGGCGGGCTGGGGTCGCCGTTGGGGGTGCGCCGGGGCGGATGGGGTTCGCCGTAGGGGTGCGCCGAAGCGGATCGGGTTCGCCGATGGGGGTGCGCCGGAGCGGGCCGAGGCCCAGGTCCGCCCCTCGTGCCCCCGGATCCGCCTCTCGTGCCCCCCGGATCCGCCTCTCACGCCCCGGGTCCACCACCCCTCACCCCCGGAGTCCGCCCCTCACGCCCCCGGTGCGCCCGCCGCCCCCGGTGCGCCCGCCGCCCCCGGCGCGCCCGCCGCCCGTGGCTCCACCCGGACGCCCGGCCGCACCCCCCACCGTTCCATCGCCCCCGCCTCCGCCTCCACCACATGGCGGGACCGCAGCCGGGGCAGGCCGAGGCGGCCGGGCTTCATCGTGCGGACCGCCAGCACGGTGAACTTCCGGTCCAGGTAGGCCACATCGATGGCGAACCGCATCCGGAAGGTGTGCACACTCCCGGCCGGAGTGAGCATCAACGCTCCGTCGATCCCGTCCCGCCCCAGCAGCCCCCGGGTGCGGGCCCGGTACGAGGCCGCTATCCGCAGCGGCACCTCCCGGGCCCCCGCGTCCCCGCCGACCGTCAGCGTGCCGTCGCCATCCCGCCAAGTCCTCATGGGCACCGACCGTAGCCCCCGGCGCCCGCGCATGGGCCCCGAACGGTCCGGAGTGGGCCCCAGGGCCCAAGCACCCTGTTCGCGCGGCCGATTAGGGTCGTGGTGTGGACCTCGCGCTGCTCGTCGTCGCCGCTGTCTGGGGTGGAGCCACCGGACTGCTGATCCCGCGTGCCGCGTACCGGTTCTCCGTCGAACCCGAGGAGCCGTGGCGCGCCGCCTGCCCCGCCGGGCATGCGTTCACCGGCCCGTTCGGCGGCTGGTTCGGCCCGGCCCGCTGCACCTCCTGCGGGTCCCGCGAGCAGGCCACCGTACGGCGGGGAGACCAGGCCGACCCCCTCGTACGGTACGGAGACGAGGCCGACGCCCCCGCACCGTACGGAGACGACACCGACGCCCCCGTTCCGAGCCCCGCCGAATCCCCGGCCACCCCGGCCACCCCGGCCACCCCGGCCACCCCGGCCTCCCCGGCTACCCCACCCGCCCCCGCAGCCCCGGCCACCCCAACCACCCCAACCACCCACCCCTCCCGCCCCTCCCGCACGGGCCGCCCCGTCCCGTACGGGCCCGGGGCCCTCGCGCCCCTGGTCACCGTCCTCGCCTGCGTCGCGCTCGCCGCCGCCACGGGGGCCCGGCCCGAGCTCGGCGGGTGGCTGCTGCTGGCGCCCGTCGCCGTCCTGCTCGCCACCGTCGACCGCCGGGTGCACCGGCTGCCCGACCCACTCACCCTGCCCCTCGCCGCTGCGGCCGTCCTCCTGCTGGGCGGGGCCGCCCTGCTCCCCGGACACGCCGGTTCCTGGACCTCCGGGCTGCTCGGCGGGCTGGTGCTCGGCGGCTTCTACCTCCTGCTCTTCCTCATCAACCCGAACGGCATGGGCTTCGGCGATGTGAAGCTGGCCCTCGCCCTGGGCGTCGCCCTCGGCTGGTACGGCTGGGAGGTGCTGTTCCTGGGCGGGTTCGCCGGGTTCCTGTTCGGCGCGGTGTACGGGCTCGGGCTCGTCCTCCTGCGCCGGGCGGGGCGCAAGACCGGCATCCCGTTCGGCCCGTTCATGATCACCGGGGCGCTGGTCGGGGTGCTCCTGGGGGCGTTGGCGGCCTGAGCCGCCGGGGCGGGCGGTACGCAGCCCGGACGCGCCCCGGACGCGCCCCGGACGCGCCCCGGACGCGCCCCGGACGCGCCCCGTACGGACCTCGTACCGACCTCGTACCGACCCCGTACGAGGTTCTACGGGGTCGGTCCCCCGGAATCCGGTCGCGCCACCCGCCCCCGCCCTGACACGATTCCCGTATGCCCGAACAGCCCCCTCCGTTCGCTCCTTCACCGTCCGAGCCCGCCCCGCCCCCGCCCGCCTCCACTGGCTCCCCGGCCTTCGCCTCCGCGGCCTCCCGCGACCGGTTCGAGGCGCTCGTCGCCGAGGCCGACGCCGTCTCCGTCGACGGGTGGGACTTCTCCTGGCTGGAGGGGCGGGCCACCGAGCAGCGGCCCTCCTGGGGCTACGCGCGCGCGATGGCCGACCGGCTCGGCGGGGCCCGCGCCGCGCTCGACATCCAGACCGGCGGCGGCGAGGTGCTCGCCGCCGCGCCGAAGCTGCCGCCGGTCACCGTGGCCACCGAGTCCTGGCCGCCGAACATCGCCCGCGCGACCGCGCTCCTGCACCCCCTCGGCGCTGTCGTCGTCGCGGACGCGGACGAGCCGCCGCTGCCCTTCGGGGACGCGGCCTTCGACCTGGTGGTCAGCCGGCATCCGGTGACCACCTGGTGGGAGGAGATCGCGCGGGTGCTCGCCCCCGGCGGTACGTACTTCTCGCAGCAGGTCGGACCGGCCAGCGTCTTCGAGCTCGTCGAATACTTCCTCGGTCCGCAGCCGCCCGAGGTGCGCCGTGGCCGCGACCCCGAGGACGCGCGCGCCGCCGCCGAGGCGGCGGGGCTGGATGTGCTCGACCTGCGACGGGAGCGGCTGCGTACCGAGTTCTTCGACATCGGGGCGGTGGTCTACTTTCTCCGCAAGGTGATCTGGATGGTGCCGGGGTTCACCGTCGAGCAGTACCGGCCCCAACTGGCCGCACTGCACCGGAAGATCGAGGAGGAGGGGCCGTTCCTCGCCCACACCACGCGCTTCCTGATCGAGGCCCGCAAGCCCCTGTGACGTATCAGGAAGCGCCAACCTGCCTGCCTCGGAAGTCAGTTCAGCCTTGCCCCGCAGGCAACTCGATCGGGCGCGGCGCCGTCCTACTCGGCGGGAGCAGGCCCGGCGAGACGGAGGGGGAGCGGCGATGACGGTGGAGAGGGGAGAGTACGGCCGGCCGTCCGGACGGTCCCGGAGCGGTAACTCCGACTGGCTCATGGGTTCCCGGATCACCGCCGTGCACGGGGTCTTCTACCGCCCCGAGGGGCGTGCGGGTGAGCCGGAGGCCGTGGAGTTCGTGATCGCGGAGGGCCAGTCCGTCCTGCTGACCTGTGCCTCCGACTGGACGCTGCGGATCACCCCCGGCACCTGGCCGCTGCTGCCCGAGTGGTGCGTGCCGGCGAACCAGTGGCAGCACGCGCCGCTGACCCAGCTGCCGCCGGTGCCGTACGGGGGAGCGTGGACGGTCGTCGGCACGCTGGAGCGCAGGGACGGCAACGGCGAGGTCCACGAAGCGGTCATCCGGTGCGAGGAAGGGGACTTCGTGGTGGTGGCGGGGGAGACGGTGGCGGTCCACTTCCACCCGCACTGAGAGGCGACCGCCCCCGCCACCGGGCCCCTGCCGGGCCCTCCCACGGGCCCCGGGCCGAGTTCCACCGCTCTCCCACTGGGCCCCACCGCCCTTCCATCGGGCCCCCGCCGAGCCCCACGCCCCGCGCCACCAAAACCCCTACGCGTGCGGCCCCACCGACACCGCCCCCACCGTCAGCTCCGCCTTCCCCTCCAGGACCGCGCCCACCCGCTCCACCTCGTCCTCCAGCGCCCGCAGCCGTGGCGCAGGCAGCGGCTCCAGTGGCTCCACCGTCACCGCGATCCGCTTCCCCGAGCGGCGCTGGTGCCAGACGCCCGCGACCGTGCCGTCCACCAGCAGCACCGGGTAGTTCCCCGCCTGCCCGCCGCCGAGCGCCCGCTCGAAGGCCCGGCCGGGGAAGAGCCGCTCGCGGGGCTGTGAGGCGATGGCGAACGCGTCGAAATAGGGGAGCAGGCGCACTCCCCGTACCGGGTCGGCCGGGAAGTCGGTGTCGCCCGCCACCACCCAGGCGGCCCCGGCCTCCTCGAACGCGACTTCCTCGATCGCCCCGGAGGCGGCCAGCGAGGCGAACAGCCTGTCCGCCCATCGCTTCGGGGCCGCCAGCCACCGGGCGAAGTGGGCCGGGGTGGCGGGGCCGTACGCGTACAGGTACCGCTCCACCAGGGCCGCCTGTGCCTCCGCGCCGGGCAGAGGGGTGCAGCCGGGGTTGGTGTACGTCGCCCGGCGGCCCCGGTTCGGGGCGTAGGCCAGGGCGCCCCGGTGGCCCGCCAGGTGCAGGACCTGCCGCCAGCGCGGCCACATCGTCTGGAAGCCGGGCATCACCAGGTCCCCGGCCCACGGACCGGTCCGGGCGACGACCTCGTCGGAGAGCTCGTCGACCGTGAGCTCCGCCCCGGTCAGCGCCTCCCCGATCGCCGCCACGACCGCCTCCACCTGCTCGGGGCTCATCCGGGCGTCCTTGGGAAAGGGGTTCGGGCCCGTCGGTACGGCGGAGAGCGCGCCGGTCCACAACGGCAGGTCCACCGCGGGCAGGAGGTGGACCGTACCGCGCGGCCCGAACGTCTTGACCAGGCTCCGCCCGGTCCACAGCGCCGTACGCACGTCCGTACGGGTCAGGCCCCGACCGCGCAGCCCCACCGACAGCTCGGCCGCCGACAGCACCTGGGCGTGCGCACCGAGCATCGCGCCGACCACGTCGGCGGGGGAGGCGCCACGCGCCGGGCTGTCCAGGTGCTGACGGGCCACCCTCCGGGCGTTCGCCTCGGGCCAGCTCACGGTCACGGTCGTACGGGCTCGGGTCGCTCGGGCTCGGGACGTCATGCGACGAACCTAGAGCCCCATCAGGTCACCTTCTGTCCGCAACAACGGCACGGCGACGACCGCACCACACCCCCACAGCCACGCCCCCCTACAACCACTCCGAACCGCGCCCCTCCGCACCGCCCCTCCCCACCGCCCCACGCACCGTCAAGCCCGCGCCGCTCCGCGCCCCTTCGATGCCGGGGGCGAATCCGGGCCCGTGAGCGCGGTCCGGAGGGCCGTTCTCCCTGCCCGTTACGGAGTCCGGCGAACCCGGAGAGTAGTTGTGGAGTGGCGTGGCACCCATCAGCACTTACGAAGGGTTATGGTGGAAACCCCCCCTCGGGCCGGTCCGTATCCCCCCCCACGGACCGGCCCGTTTTTTTCGGGGCGGCGCAGCGCCCCCGTACCCAAACCCTGTTGAGTCGGCGTCAGCCGCGCCCGGCCCAGATGTTGGTGCCCTCGGTGTCGACGGCGAAGGCGTCGATCTCCTTCAACTCCTCGGCCGTCAGAGCCGGTCCGGCCAGCGCGGCCACGTTCTCCTCCAACTGCCGCACACTCGACGCGCCGATCAGCGCCGACGTCATACGGCTGTCGCGCAGAACCCACGCGATGGCCAGCTGGGCGAGCGACTGGCCGCGCCCCTGTGCGATGTCGTTCAGGCCGCCCAGCCGGCGCAGCACCTCGTCCGAGAGCAGGCCCGGGTCGAGGGACTTGCCCTGGGTGGCGCGCGAGCCCTCCGGGATGCCCTTCAGGTACTTGTTCGTGAGCAGGCCCTGCGCGAGCGGTACGAAGGAGATGCAGCCCATTCCGGCCGCCTCCAGGGTGTCGAGCAGGCCGTCGTCCTCGATCCACCGGTTGATCATGGAGTAGGACGGCTGGTGGATGAGGGCCGGGACGCCCATCTCCCTCAGCAGCCCGGCCGCCTCGGCGGTCTGCTCCGCGGTGTACGAGGAGACCCCCGCGTACAGCGCCTTGCCCTGCCGCACCGCGGACGCCAGGGCGCCCATCGTCTCCTCCAGCGGAGTGTGCGGGTCGAAGCGGTGCGAGTAGAAGATGTCGACGTGGTCGAGGCCCATCCGCTTCAGCGAGGCGTCGAGCGAGGACAGCAGGTACTTGCGGGAGCCCCACTCCCCGTACGGGCCGGGGTGCATCCGGTAACCGGCCTTGGTGGAAATGACCAGCTCATCCCGGTGTGCGGTGAAATCCTGGGCGAACAGCTTGCCGAAGTTCAGCTCGGCCGAGCCGGGCGGGGGCCCGTAGTTGTTGGCCAGGTCGAAGTGCGTCACTCCGAGGTCGAAGGCGCGGCGCAGGATCGCCCGCTGGGACTCCAGCGTCCGGTCGTCGCCGAAGTTGTGCCACAGGCCCAGCGAGAGGGCGGGCAGCTTGAGGCCGCTGCGCCCGGTGCGGCGGTACTCCATGGAGTCGTAGCGCGAGTCGGCAGCGCGGTAGAAGAGGTCGGGGGAGAGGTAATCAGTCATTTTCCCTCCTTATCACGGAGTTGTGACAGACCGGGTTGGGCCCCCGTGACCCGATCGCAGTAATGTGGCGGCTTCGAGGAAATGCCGATGTGCGGCGCGGCTCATGCCCGCGCGGGTCCGTGCGGACCGCGCGGCGTTCCTCCGCGGGGGTGGACCCCGGACCCCCGGCGACGGGGAGGGCGGGCCCCGGGCCCGTACGGAACCGAGAGGGTGAACTCAGTGAACTTCCGCGACCTGGTGTACAGGCTCTACGCGCGCCGGGTGGGAGGCCGCCTGGACCACGACCAGGTGCCGAAGCACATCGGGGTCATCCTCGACGGCAACCGCCGGTGGGCGAAGGCGTCCGGCGGCTCGGCGGTGCAGGGCCACCAGGCGGGCGCGGACAAGATCTCCGAGCTGCTCGGCTGGTGCAGCGAGACCGATGTCGAGGTCGTCACCCTCTGGATGCTCTCCACGGACAACTTCGACCGGCCCGAGCACGAGCTGAAGCCGCTCCTGGGCATCATCGAGAACACCGTACGCAACCTCGCCGCCGACGGGCGGTGGCGCGTCCACCACGTCGGCACGCTCGACCTGCTGCCCGCCGAGACGCAGCTGGTGCTCAAGGAGGCCGAGCAGGAGACGTCCCATGTCGACGGGATAATCGTCAATGTCGCCGTCGGCTACGGCGGCCGCCAGGAGATCGCCGACGCCGTGCGCTCGCTGCTCCTGGACCACTCCGAGCGGGGCACGAGCTTCGAGGAGCTGGCGGAGATCGTCTCCACCGACCTGATCTCCGAGCACCTCTACACCCGCGGTCAGCCCGACCCCGACCTGGTGATCCGGACGAGCGGCGAGCAGCGTCTGTCGGGCTTCATGCTCTGGCAGAGCGCCCACTCCGAGTACTACTTCTGCGAGGTCTTCTGGCCGGCCTTCCGCAAGGTCGACTTCCTGCGGGCGCTACGCGACTACGCGGCCCGCCACCGGCGCTACGGCGCCTGACCGGAGCCGCCCCCACCGGCCTCCCCTTACTCGTGTCGCCCGATGGCTCCCCTCTCCCGGGGGAGCCATCGGGCGTACGCGTATATAGGGGAGTCACCGCGCGTCCACCGGGACTTCTCCACACCGTGTCATATGCGGCGGCATGGCTTCGGGCCGAACAGGGAATACCCCTGACAGGTCGGCATCCGGTCACCAACCAGGCGGATGTCGCATCCAAGTGAGTGGCGCCCAGTCCGCTCGCCCGGGAGGCCCTTTGCACACGAAGGACCGTAGACGCAGACAGCCTGCGGCCGACGCGGAGGCCGTGGTCCGGCCCGCGCACAGGGGCCCGATCCCGGTCCGTCCTCTCCCTTCGGGAAGCTCCGCGACCGTTCGTCGCACTCCCCGACCTCGTCCGAGGGGGTACGTCCTTCCGTGGTGACCAGCAGCAAGCGCCGCATGCCCGACAGGCGCACATATGTTCTCGACACCAGCGTCCTGCTGGCCGATCCCGGCGCCATGGCCCGCTTCGACGAGCACGAAGTCGTGCTGCCGATCGTGGTGGTCACGGAGCTGGAGGCCAAACGGCACCATCCGGAGCTCGGGTACTTCGCCCGGCAGGCCCTGCGCCTGCTGGACGACTTTCGGATCCGGTACGGCCGGCTGGACGCCCCGATCCCGCTCGGGGATCTGGGCGGGACGCTCCGTGTCGAACTCAACCACTCCGACCCCGGCGTCCTGCCCGCCGGCTACCGGCTGGGGGACAACGACTCACGGATTCTCGCGGTCGCGCGCAACCTCCAGGCGGAGGGGTACGACGTCACGGTCGTCTCCAAGGACCTGCCCCTGCGGATCAAGGCCTCCTCGGTCGGCCTCCTCGCCGAGGAGTACCGCGCCGAGCTGGCCATCACCGACTCCGGCTGGACCGGAATGTCGGAGCTGTCCCTCTCGGGGGAGCAGGTCGACCTGCTCTTCACCGAGGAGACGCTGTACGTCCCCGAGGCCGCCGAGCTGCCCGTCCACACCGGCCTGGTCCTCCAGTCCGAGCGCGGCAAGGCGCTCGGCCGGGTGACGGCCGAGGGCAACGTGCGGCTCGTGCGGGGAGACCGGGAGGCCTTCGGCATCCATGGCCGCAGCGCCGAGCAGCGGATCGCCCTCGACCTGCTGCTCGACGCGGACGTCGGTATCGTCTCGCTGGGCGGCCGGGCCGGCACCGGCAAGTCGGCCCTCGCCCTCTGCGCCGGCCTGGAGGCGGTGCTGGAGCGCCAGCAGCACAAGAAGGTGATGGTCTTCCGCCCGCTGTACGCGGTGGGCGGCCAGGAGCTCGGCTATCTCCCCGGCAGCGAGGCCGAGAAGATGAGCCCCTGGGCGCAGGCGGTCTTCGACACGCTCTCGGCGGTCGCCGGACGCGAGGTCATCGAGGAGGTGCTGGGACGCGGGATGCTGGAGGTCCTGCCGCTCACCCACATCCGCGGCCGCTCGCTGCACGACGCGTTCGTGATCGTGGACGAGGCGCAGTCGCTCGAACGCAACGTCCTGCTGACCGTGTTGTCCCGGATCGGGGCGAATTCACGTGTGGTGCTCACCCATGACGTGGCCCAGCGGGACAACCTCCGGGTCGGCCGGTACGACGGAGTGGTCGCCGTGGTCGAGAAGCTGAAGGGTCATCCGCTCTTCGCCCATGTGACGCTCACGCGTTCGGAGCGTTCACAGATCGCCGCACTGGTGACCGAAATGCTGGAGGAAGGGCACATCTGACCCGCATGTCCCGTTGGTGCCGCCCGGCGAGCCAAGGAGCTTAGCCGGGCGGCACCGTGTTGCGCCGTCATTTACGGGAAACCGGTGGCCCGAACGAGGTGTGACCTTTCCCACGCAACACAGAATTGCCTGTGGCGTCCCTGTCCGGCAGAGTCTTGCTTCCGTCAGGCCCCGCATACGGCACTTGGGCACCTCCAGAGGTGCCAGGCACCACACAACTCAACACGAGACGCCCGTATGCCGCCCGCGAGCACCACGCGGCAGCCCCTCGACGGGGGTTGCCCAACGGGCCCGTGCCTCCCGTGACCCACGCAGTAGGGAGGCCAGTGCCAGGGGCACGATTGCGCCCGCGAGGTCACCTAAGCGGGCGATGCTGGAAGGACACCATGTGAGCCGGATCTCGGTCCGGGGGTTCGCCGTGGCATCTGCCACCGCGGTCACCACCGTAGGCGCCGTCGTAGGCGTTGCTGCGGGCGGCGCACCTGCCGCCGACGACAACAACTTCGAGGCGGCCGCAGCCGACACCACGCTGCTCGCAGACATCCCCGCGGGCCAGCAGGCCCAGGTTCAGACCGCTTCGCTGACGCAGCAGGCCGATGCCCAGGCATCCGCCGCCGACGCCGCCGCGAAGAAGTCGGCCGAGGAGTCCGCCCGCCTCCAGGCAGCCAAGGACGCCAAGTCCAAGAAGGCGGCGGCCGAGGAGCGGGCCGAGGCCGAGCGCAAGGCCGCGGAGCAGGCGGAGAAGGAGAAGAAGGAAGCCGCCGAGCGCGCCAGCCGGTCCTCCGTCCGCGACGCCTCCTCGTTCTCCGCCCAGGGCTCGTACACCGTGTCCCAGGTGCAGGCGATGGCCCGCCAGATGGTCCCCGCGGACCAGTTCCAGTGCTTCAGCAACATCGTGAACCACGAGTCGACCTGGAACTACCGCGCGGTCAACCCGTCCTCCGGTGCGTACGGACTCATGCAGGCCCTGCCGGGCCACAAGATGTCCTCCGCCGGCGCCGACTGGCAGACCAACCCGGCCACCCAGATCAAGTGGGGCCTCAGCTACATGGACAGCCGCTACGGCTCCCCGTGCGGCGCCTGGTCCTTCTGGCAGGCCAACAACTGGTATTAGAGGCGCGGGAGAGAGTCCGGCAGGACTCGGCCCCCGGCCTCGTGAAGCCCCCCACCGCCCACGCGGTGGGGGGCTTCGCGCGTGTACGGTCGCATCCGGCGATCCAGGGCAGCGCTGGGGAGTGAAACAGGGGGAAGGGAAAGAGTCATGTCGAAACTACCGGGCTGGCTGGGCCGCTTCGGGTCCGAACTGACAGAGCTGGGCGCACGCCTGGAAGAGCGCCGGGCGCGCGCCGACGACGACCCCCTCGGGGACGGCGGGGCGTCCGCGTCCGAGGAGGCCCAGGACCCCGGGCAGGTGCCCGCGCCACCCTCGTACGCCCCCTCCGTCGCCGCCAAGCCCGATCCGGTCGCGGCGATCCCGTGGGGGATGCGCGTCGCGGCCGAGGCGGGCTGGCGGCTGCTCGTGCTGGCGGGCACCCTCTGGGTGCTGATGCAGGTGATCACCGCCGTGCAGCTGGTCGTCCTGGCCTTCTCCGCCGCCCTGCTCATCACGGCGATGCTCCAGCCGACCGTCGTACGGCTCAAACGGTTCGGGCTGCCGCACGGGCTCGCCACCGCCGTGACCGCGGTGCTCGGGTTCGTCATCATCGGCCTGGTCGGCTGGTTCGTGGTGTGGCAGGTGATGGAGAACCTCGACACGCTCTCCGACCGGGTCCGCGACGGCATCGACGAGTTGAAGCGCTGGCTGCTGGACAGCCCCTTCCACGTCACCGAGTCGCAGATCAACGACATCGCCAAGAACCTCAACGACACCATCGGCACCAACACGGAGGAGATCACCTCCGCCGGGCTCCAAGGCGTCACGTTCCTGGTGGAGTTCCTCACCGGGCTGCTGCTGGCGATGTTCTCCACGCTCTTCCTGCTCTACGACGGCAAGCGCATCTGGGAGTGGACGCTCAGGCTGGTGCCCGCCCAGGCCCGGCCCGGGGTGGCCGGCGCCGGGCCGCGTGCCTGGCGCACCCTGACCGCCTATGTGCGCGGCACGGTGCTCGTCGCCCTGATCGACGCCATCTTCATCGGCCTGGGCCTCTACTTCCTCAATGTGCCCCTCGCCGTGCCCCTGGCCGTCTTCATCTTCCTGTTCGCCTTCATCCCGCTCATCGGCGCCGTGGTCTCCGGCGCGCTCGCGGTGGTCGTCGCGCTGGTCACCGAGGGGGTGTGGACCGCGCTGGTGGCGCTGCTGGTGGTCCTGGCCGTGCAGCAGATCGAGGGCCACATCCTCCAGCCGTTCATCCTCGGCCGCGCGGTGCGGGTCCATCCGCTGGCCGTGGTCCTCGCGGTGGCGACGGGCGGCCTGGTCGCGGGCATCGGCGGCGCGGTGGTCGCCGTACCGCTGGTCGCCGTGGTCAACACGGTGATCGGCTACCTGCGTTCGTACGCGGCCCCCGGCCCGGCCGGCGGGCAGCACGGGGCCACCGCGCTGCCGGTCGCCCCGACACCACCGCCGGGCGCGCCGCAGGCGGTCCCGGACGAACCGGGCACCGAGCCCGCGGCACCGGCCGTACGTTCTCCGCAGGACGAACCGCCGGAGAAGCAGCCGTAGGGCGCGGGAGCGCAGGGAAAAGGAAGAGCCCCGAGGACGGTCGGTCGTCCTCGGGGCTCTTCCCGGTATCAGGGGTGGTGCGGGGTGACTACTCGGCGAGTACGGCCTCGGCGTCGAGGGTCACACCGACCGCCTGGATCACCGAAGCGATCTTGACGGCTTCCTGGACGGTCTCCCGGTCCACGCCGGCCTTGCGCAGCACCTGCTCGTGGGAGTCCAGGCACTGGCCGCAGCCGTTGATCGCGGAGACGGCGAGCGACCACAGCTCGAAGTCGACCTTCTCCACACCCGGGTTGCCGATGACGTTCATCCGCAGGCCCGCGCGGAGCGTGCCGTACTCCGGGTCCGACAGCAGGTGACGGGTCCGGTAGAAGACGTTGTTCATCGCCATGACGGCGGCCGCCGACTTCGCCGCGGTGTACGCCTCCGGCGACAGGTTGGCCTTCGCCTCGGGCTCCAGCTCGCGCAGCACCCGCGGCGAACGCGAGGCGATGGCGCAGGCCAGCACGGTGCCCCACAGCTGCTGCTGGGGGAGGTCGCTGTTGCCGATGACCGAGCCGAGGTTCAGCTTCAGGTCCTTGGCGAAGTCCGGTACGGCGGACTTGAGTTCGTCGAGTGCCATGGGTATCAGCTCACTCGCCCGAGAGGAGGGCGACCGGGTCGAGGGTGTTCTCGCCCTTGGTCCAGTTGCACGGGCACAGCTCGTCGGTCTGCAGGGCGTCGAGGACCCGCAGGACCTCCTTGGGGTTACGGCCCACGGAACCGGCGGTCACCATCGTGAACTGGATCTCGTTGTTCTGGTCGACGATGAAGACGGCGCGCTGGGCGAAGCCGTCCTCGCCCTCGATGCCGAGGTCACGCATGAGCTCGTGCTTCGAGTCGGCCAGCATCGGGAAGGGCAGGTCGGTCAGGTCCGGGTGGTCCTTGCGCCAGGCGTGGTGCACGAACTCGGAGTCACCGGAGAAGCCGAGGACCTGGGCGTCCCGGTCGGCGAACTCCTCGTTCAGCTTGCCGAAGGCGGCGATCTCGGTGGGGCACACGAAGGTGAAGTCCTTGGGCCACGCGAAGACGATCTTCCACTTGCCCTCGTAGGTCTTGTGGTTGATCTGCTCGAACTCCTTGCCGCTCTCCAGCGAGACACAAGCAGTCAGGTCGAACTCGGGGAACTTGTCACCGACAGTGAGCACGCGCTCTCCTTGCAGCGTAGGAAATTTCCCTTTCGGGAGATTTCCTGAGGGTTGGACGAGATCCACCATGGCACAGAGTGCATTGATCAGGGAAATAGCTACACTCGGTCGTGATGATCGGAGGTGCCTATCAGTGGGCCAGAGGAAACAGGGCATACGTCCCGATAAGTCGGCCAGACAGCCCGTCAAGCAGTCCGCCAGACAGCCCAGTCTGTCGCAGCTGCGCGCCTTCGCGGCCGTGGCCGAACACCTGCACTTCCGGGACGCGGCGGCAGCAATCGGGATGAGTCAGCCGGCACTCTCCGGAGCCGTCTCCACCCTGGAGGAGGCACTGGGTGTCCAGCTCATCGAGCGGACGACCCGCAAGGTGCTGCTCTCGCCCGCGGGGGAGCGGCTCGCGGCGCGGACCGCCGTCGTACTGGAGGCGGTCGCGGCGCTGATGGAGGAGGCGGAGGCCGCGCGGGCGCCGTTCACGGGGGTGCTCCGGCTCGGCGTGATCCCGACCGTGGCCCCGTATCTGCTGCCCACCGTGCTCCGGCTGGTCCACGAGCGCTACCCCGATCTCGACCTCCAGGTCCATGAGGAGCAGACCTCCTCCCTGCTGGAGGGGCTCGCCGCCGGACGCCTGGACCTGCTGCTCCTCGCCGTGCCGCTCGGGGTCCCCGGGGTGAGCGAGATCCCGCTCTTCGACGAGGACTTCGTGCTGGTCATGGAGCAGGACCACCGGCTCGGCGGCCGCGCCGACATCCCGCGCGAGGCGCTGCGGGAGCTGCCGCTGCTCCTCCTGGACGAGGGCCACTGCCTGCGCGACCAGGCCCTGGACATCTGCCGGGAGGCGGGCCGTACGCAGGGGGCGCCGGTCACCACGACCGCCGCCGGGCTCTCCACCCTCGTCCAGCTGGTGGCGGGCGGGCTCGGGGTGACCCTGCTGCCGCGCACCGCCGTGACGGTGGAGACCGCGCGCAACGACGCCCTGGCCACCGGGGACTTCGCCCACCCGGCCCCCACCCGGCGGGTGGCGCTGGCGATGCGGACCGGGTCGGCGCGGGGCGGCGAGTTCGAGGAGTTCGCCGCCGCCCTGCGGGGGGCGATGACGCCGCTTCCGGTACGGGTGGTGGCCGGCCCCGAGGTGTGAACCGCCCGCCGCCCCCGGGGCGTGAACCGCCCGTCCCTCGAGGTGTGAACCGCCCGCCCCGGGGCGGGAACCGGTGCCGGTGCGGCCCGAGGTCCCGAACGTACGCCGGCATCGGTGCGGCCCGAGGCCCCCAACGTACGCCGGTGCGGCCGGGAGGTTTCCCCCCCGCCCCCCCCGCCCCCCCCACCAACCAAAGCCGCCCCACAACCTACACAACCCCACCCGCCCCCAAAGCACCCC
>NZ_JBEYKR010000023.1:0-61283 GCF_040703535.1 Streptomyces sp. NPDC007346 | reverse complement strand
CCCTCCGGGCGCTTCCCTTCGTTTTCTTCTTTCCTGCGTTTCCGACTCTATCAGACTCTTCCGTGTCCGATTCCCGGTCGAAGCGGGGCGCTTTCGAGGTTCTTCGCTTTCGCGTTTTCCCTTTCCGGCGGTTCCAACTTTACCAGACTCTTTTTCCGTTCCGTTTCCGGTCCGAATCTGAATTCCGGTGGCCTGTGGAGTGGCCTTGCCTTTCGGCGGACCCGACTTTATCAGAGATTCTGAGTCGGAATTCCCGCCTCGTCGGGGTGTCCCCGGCACACGAGTGTGCCCGGTGCTTCCCGGTCAGGCGGAACCGCAAACGTACTGGAGCGGGGCGCCCCGATGCAAATCGAGGCGCCCCGCTCCCGTACGGGCTGGTCAGGAGGGTCAGACCTCGACGACGACCGGGAGGATCATCGGGCGCCGGCGGTAGGTGTCGGAGACCCACTTGCCGACCACCCGGCGGACCATCTGCTGGAGCTGGTGGGGCTCCATGACGCCGTCCTGCGCCGACTTGTCCAGGGCTTCCTGGATCTTCGGGGCGACGCCGACGAAAGCGCTGTCGTCGATGCCGGAGCCCCTGGCCTGGATGTGGGGGCCGCCCACGATCTTGCCGGAGGAGCTGTCGACCACGATGAAGACCGAGATGATGCCCTCGTCGCCCAGGATGCGGCGGTCCTTGAGGGAGGTCTCGGTGACGTCGCCCACGGAGAGGCCGTCGACGTAGACGTAACCGGCCTGGACCTTGCCGACGATCTTGGCCTTGCCGTCGATCAGGTCGACGACCACGCCGTCCTCGGCGATGACGATGTGGTCCTTCGGGACGCCCGTGAGGGCTCCCAGCTCGGCGTTGGCCCGCAGGTGGCGCCATTCGCCGTGGACCGGCATCAGGTTCTTCGGCTTGCAGATGTTGTAGAAGTACAGCAGCTCGCCGGCCGAGGCGTGGCCCGAGACGTGGACCTTGGCGTTGCCCTTGTGGACGACGTTGGCTCCCCAGCGGGTCAGGCCGTTGATCACGCGGTAGACCGCGTTCTCGTTGCCCGGGATCAGGGACGACGCCAGGATCACCGTGTCGCCCGGGACGATCCGGATCTGGTGGTCGCGGTTGGCCATCCGGGAGAGGGCCGCCATCGGCTCGCCCTGCGAACCCGTGCAGACCAGCACGACCTCGTCGTCCGGGAGGTCGTCCAGGGTCTTCACGTCGACCACCAGGCCCGCGGGCACCTTCAGGTAGCCGAGGTCGCGGGCGATGCCCATGTTGCGGACCATCGAGCGGCCGACGAAGGCGACCCTGCGGCCGTACTCGTGGGCGGCGTCCAGGATCTGCTGGATGCGGTGCACGTGGCTGGCGAAGCTCGCCACGATGATGCGCTTCTGGGCGTTGGCGAAGACCGTGCGCAGGACGTTGGAGATGTCCCGCTCGGGCGGTACGAAGCCGGGGACCTCGGCGTTCGTGGAGTCGGAGAGGAGGAGGTCGATGCCCTCCTCGCTCAGCCGGGCGAACGCGTGCAGGTCGGTGAGACGGCCGTCCAGCGGGAGCTGGTCCATCTTGAAGTCACCGGTGGCCACGGCCATGCCCGCGGGGGTGCGGATGGCGACCGCGAGGGCGTCCGGGATCGAGTGGTTGACCGCGATGAACTCGCAGTCGAAGACGCCGATGCGCTCGCGCTGGCCCTCGGTGACTTCGAGGGTGTACGGGCGGATGCGGTGCTCCTGGAGCTTCGCCTCGATGAGCGCGAGGGTCAGCTTGGAGCCGATGAGGGGGATGTCCGCCTTCAGCCGGAGGAGGTAGGGCACGCCGCCGATGTGGTCCTCGTGGCCGTGCGTGAGGACGATGCCCTCGATGTCGTCCAGGCGGTCCCGGATCGTGGTGAAGTCCGGCAGGATCAGGTCGATGCCCGGCTGCTCCTCCTCGGGGAAGAGGACGCCGCAGTCGACGATGAGCAGGCGTCCGCCGTACTCGAAGACCGTCATGTTGCGGCCGATCTCGCCCAGGCCGCCGAGCGGGGTGACCCGCAGGGCGCCCTTCGGGAGCTTCGGGGGGGTACCGAGTTCAGGATGCGGATGGCTCAAAAGACTCTCCTTAACCACACGCGCCACGTACCGCTGAGGCACGTGGCGCGCGTGTCATTCGTGCACTTGCTGTTGTCTTGGGGGCGTGCTCTTCGCGAGGTGCCTCGCTCGTTCTCGTCATTCAGTTGTGAAGTCTGTGGTTACAGCTGTACCCCGCCGGCGGCCAGGTCGATCTTGAGCTGCGCCGTCTCCTGGGCGGTGAGCTCCACCAGGGGCAGCCGCAGCGGACCGGCGGGGAGGCCCTGGAGCGTCAGCGCGGCCTTGGTGGTGATCACACCCTGGGTGCGGAACATGCCGGTGAAGACCGGGAGCAGCTTCTGGTGGATCTCGGTGGCCTTCTGGACGTCGCCACTCAGGTGGGCCTCGATCAGCGCCCGCAGGTCCGGGGTGACCACATGGCCGACGACGGAGACGAAACCGACGGCGCCGACCGAGAGGAGCGGGAGGTTCAGCATGTCGTCGCCGGAGTACCAGGCGAGGCCGGACTGGGCGATGGCCCAGCTGGCGCGGCCCAGGTCCCCCTTGGCGTCCTTGTTGGCGACGATCCGCGGGTGGTCGGCCAGCCGTACGAGGGTCTCCGTGTCGATCGGGACCCCGCTGCGGCCGGGGATGTCGTACAGCATCACGGGCAGGCCGGTGGAGTCGGCGATGGCCGTGAAGTGCCGCAGGAGGCCCTCCTGCGGCGGCTTGTTGTAGTACGGCGTGACGGCGAGGAGCCCGTGGGCACCGGTGCGCTCGGCGGTGCGGGCCAGGTCCACGCTGTGCCGGGTGTCGTTGGTGCCGATGCCGGCGACGACGTGCGCCCGGTCTCCTACCGCTTCGAGCACCGCCCGTACGAGCTGGTCCTTCTCCGCGTCACTGGTGGTCGGGGACTCACCGGTGGTGCCGTTGACGATCAGTCCGTCGTTGCCTGCGTCCACCAGATGGGTGGCGAGCCGCTGGGCGCCGTCGAGGTCGAGAGCGCCGTCCGCCGTGAAGGGCGTGGCCATAGCGGTGAGGACCCGCCCGAAGGGGGTCTGCGGAGTGGAGATCGGAGCCATGGGTAACACGCTACTCGCTGCTCAGCGCGTGGTCCCCCCTCGGGGGGACGGGGAAGAGGAGCCCGGCACTGCCTGCTCGGGGGTTCAAGCAGTGCCGGGTCCGTTTGATCAGCCTAGATGAACTTCTCGAAACGCCGCAATACGGACACCGCTTACGGGGCTACTCGTCCATTTTTGTTGAAGGCCGCATGAGTGAGCGGCATGAGCTGCGCCCAGTGGGCTTCCATCTGCTCGCCGACCATCTCGATCTCGCGCTGCGGGAAGGACGGGACCTTCGCCAGCTCGTGCTGGGTGCGCAGGCCCAGGAAGTGCATCAGGGACCGCGCGTTGCACGTGGCGTACATGGAGGAGAAGAGGCCGACCGGGAGCACCGCGCGGGCGACCTCGCGGGCCACGCCCTCCGCCAGCATCTCCTGGTAGGCCGCGTAGGAGGCCCGGTAGGAGTCCTCCATGGCGCGGGTCGTGAGGTCGTACTGCTCCTCGGTGCCCTCGACGAACTCGTACTTGCCGGGGCGGCCCTGCTGGACCAGCTTGCGGGAGGTTCCCGGGACGTAGAAGACCGGCTCCAGCTCCCTGTAGCGGCCCGATTCCTCGTTGTACGACCAGCCCACGCGGTGCCGCATGAACTCGCGGAAGACGAAGATCGGGGCGCTGATGAAGAAGGTCATCGAGTTGTGCTCGAACGGGCTTCCGTGCCGGTCCCGCATGAGGTAGTTGATGAGCCCCTTGGACCGCTCCGGGTCCTTGGTGACCTCTTCCAGCGACTGCTCGCCGGCCGTGGAGACCCGGGCGGCGAACAGCACGTCCGCGTCGCCGGCGGCGCTCTTCACCAGCTCAACGGTGACATCGCTGCGGAAGTGGGGCTTTGCGGGTTCGGGGGTGTCGGTCACCGGCGGGGGTCCTTCCAGGGGCTGCGCTCGGGCGGCGACCACTCTACGGGCCGTTTGCATGCGTCCGTGCATGTGCACGGACGCATGCAAACGGCAGGCTCGGGCAGCCGTTCGTGGAGTCCTTGAAACGTTACGGCGTTTCGGGGCACCGATCGGGGCTGTCGTACGTCTGACTCATTAGCAGCACCCGCCTCTGAGATCAAGGAGAGTTTCCTCATGTTCCGCCGGCGTGAATCCGTCCCGTTCTCGTTCGTCGCCGAGGCCGACCGATTCCGCAGTAACGTCACTCCTCCCCCCTCCCCCCGCGCCAGCGTGCCCGAGCTGCTCGGGCGCTCCCTCGTCGGGCTGACCGTGGTCGCCGGGCTCGTGGGGTCGCTGCTGCTGGGTATCCCGGCGCTCGACTCCGGTCAGTCCGCCTCGCAGGGCAAGCAGTCCGAGGCGTCCCAGGGCCGCTGACCGGTCCGCCGGGGCCGCCGACCGGTCTCCAGGGCCCGCCGGCTACTCGTACGGACCCCCTGGGGTGGTCGGGCCGGGGGCGGCCTCGGTAGCCTCACCGGGCACAGCAATCGAGCGTGCTTGTGAGTGAGGATGAGTCGTGCCCCTGCCCTTTCTGACGGCCGACCGCGCATTCGATGCGAGCGCGGAGGACGTTGCGCTGCCGTTCGACGACCACGACAGCTGGCGGCGGCCCTACCGTCCCGGCCCGTGGCGGGTCGCGGCGGCGGCCACTTTGTTGTTGCTGGCCTCGTTCGTTCTGCTCGCGGCCATGATCATCGGTGTCGCCGGAGCGCCTTCCGGAGCCACCGCGTGTCTGCTGCTCGCGGGTGCGCTGATCGGTGCCGCCCTGCGGCTCCTGCGGGTCGGCGCGTGGGTCAGCCGGCACGGTGTGCGGCGCGTGGGGTTCTTCCGGACCACCACGGTGCCGTGGGGGGCCACCGCCTCCGTCCGTACGGTCCAGCAGCCCGTGAAGTGGCTGGGGCTGCCTCGTACGGTGCAGGGTCAGGCCCTGATCGTGACCCGGCAGAACGGTGAGACGCTGCCGCCGCTGGCCTCCGACCACAACGCGGACTTCCTCGGGCGCGAGGAGGCCTTCGAGCGGGCCACCGACGCCGTGGAGGCCTGGGCGGACGAATACCGCCACGGGTGAGCCGTCGCCGTGTACGTGGATGAGCCCGGGACCCTTGCGAGGGTCCCGGGCTCATCTGCGTACGGCGTGGAAGGTGCCCTCAGGCGCCGGACGGGCCGGAAGGCGCGGGCTCGCCGGACGGAGCCGCAGGTGCGGCCGGACGGGCTCTGTGCAGCGCGATGGCCCTCTGCATGGCCTTGCGGGCCCTCGGGGTGTCCCTCGCGTCCTGGTAGGCGACCGCCAGCCGGAACCAGGCGCGCCAGTCGTCCGGGGCGTCCTCCGTCTCCTCCCGGCGCCGGGTGAAGACCGCGTCGGCGGCGTCCCGGTCGATGCGGCCGGACGGGGTGCGGGCCAGGTCGTCGACCGGCAGGCCGCCCTCCGCGTCCAGTTCGGCGGCGAGCGCGTTGGCCCGCCGGACGAACTGGGTGTTCTTCCAGAGGAACCAGATCCCGATCACCGGCAGGATCAGTACGGCGACGCCGAACGTGACCGTGAGCAGCGTGCCGTGCCGGATGAGCATCAGGCCGCGGCTGCCGACCAGGACGAAGTAGAAGACGAGGACGGCGGCCGTGACGATGTAGGTGATCTTCGCGCGCATGGGGGCCCGTCAGTTCAGGTCGAGGAAGTGTTCCAGGCCGAAGGTGAGGCCGGGAGTGGTCACCACGCGGCGGGCGCCGAGCAGGATGCCCGGCATGAAGCTGCTGTGGTGGAGGGAGTCGTGGCGGATGGTGAGGGTCTCGCCCTCGCCGCCGAGCAGCACTTCCTGGTGGGCGAGCAGTCCGCGGAGGCGGATCGCGTGGACCGGGACGCCGTCGACGTCCGCGCCGCGCGCGCCGTCCAGGGCGGTGGTGGTGGCGTCCGGCTGGGGGGCGCTGCCCGCCTTGGCGCGGGCCGCCGCGATGAGCTGGGCGGTGCGGGTCGCGGTGCCGGAGGGGGCGTCGACCTTGTTGGGGTGGTGCAGCTCGACGACCTCGACGGACTCGAAGTAGCGGGCGGCCTGCTCGGCGAACTTCATGGTCAGGACCGCGCCGATGGAGAAGTTCGGGGCGATCAGGACGCCGGTCTCCGGGGAGTTCTCCAGCCAGGTGGTCAGCTGCGCGAGCCGTTCGTCGGTCCAGCCCGTGGTGCCGACGACGGCGTGGATGCCGTGCCGGACGCAGAAGTCGAGGTTGCCCATGACCGACGCGGGGGTGGTCAGCTCGACGGCGACCTGGGCGCCCGCCTCGGCGAGGGCCTCCAGCTTGTCGCCCCGGCCCAGGGCCGCCACCAGCTCCAGGTCGTCGGCGGCCTCGACGGCCCGTACGGCCTCGGAGCCGATCCGGCCCTGGGCACCGAGAACGGCTACGCGCAGCTTGCTCATCTTGTCTTCCTTAGGGAGTGCGAGCGCTTCGGATCAGGAGACCGCTTCGTGGAGGCGGTCCGCCTGCTTGTCCTTGAGCGGGCCGATGACCGAGAGCGAGGGGCGGTGGGTGAGGAGCTCGCCCGCCACCTCCCGTACGTCGTCGGGAGTGACCTCCGCGATACGGGCCAGCATGTCGTCCACCGACATCTGCTCGCCCCAGCACAGCTCGCTCTTGCCGATACGGTTCATCAGCGCGCCGGTGTCCTCCAGGCCGAGGACGGTGGAGCCGGAGAGCTGCCCGATGGCGCGGGTGATCTCGTCGTCGTCCAGGCCGTGGGTGGCGACCCGGTCCAGCTCGTCGCGGCAGAGCTTCAGGACGTCGTGGACCTGGCTGGGCCGGCAGCCCGCGTAGACGCCGAAGAGGCCGCAGTCGGCGAAGCCCGAGGTGTACGAGTACACGCTGTAGGCCAGGCCGCGCTTCTCCCGTACCTCCTGGAAGAGGCGCGAGCTCATGCCGCCGCCGAGGGCGGTGTTGAGGACGCCGAGCGCCCAGCGGCGCTCGTCGGTGCGGGCGAGGCCGGGCATGCCGAGGACCACGTGGGCCTGCTCGGTCTTGCGGTTGAGCAGCTCCACCTTGCCCGCGGTGCGCAGGGTGCGGGAGCCCTCGCGGGGCGCCATGGGGACGGCGTCCGTACGGGAGAGGGCGCCGGCGCGTTCGAAGGCCTTGCGGACCTGGCGTACGACCGTGGCGTGGTCGACGTTGCCGGCGGCGGCGACGACCAGGTGCGTGGGGTCGTAGTGCTTCTTGTAGAAGCGGGCGATCTGGCCTCGGTTCAGCGCGTTGATCGTGTCGACGGTGCCGAGGACCGGGCGGCCGAGGGGGGTGTCGCCGAGCATGGTGTGCGCGAACAGGTCGTGCACGCAGTCGCCCGGGTCGTCCTCGGTCATCGCGATCTCCTCGAGGATGACGCCGCGCTCGGCGTCGACGTCCTCGGGGGCGATCAGCGAGCCGGTCAGCATGTCGCAGACCACGTCGATGGCGAGCGGCAGGTCGGTGTCCAGGACCCGCGCGTAGTAGCAGGTGTACTCCTTCGCCGTGAAGGCGTTCATCTCGCCGCCGACCGCGTCGATGGCGGAGGAGATGTCGAGGGCGGTGCGCTTGGCGGTGCCCTTGAAGAGGAGGTGTTCGAGGTAGTGGGTCGCGCCGTTCAGGGTGGGCGTCTCGTCGCGTGAACCGACGTTGGCCCAGATTCCGAAGGTGGCGGACCGGACGGAGGGCAGGGTCTCGGTGACGATCCGCAGACCGCCGGGGAGGACGGTGCGGCGGACGGTGCCGATGCCGCCTGTGCCCTTGAGGAGCGTTTGGGTACGGGCGACGGCCCGCCCCTCGGAGGAGGGGCGGGCCGTCGTCGCGGAACTACGGGACGTCACTTGTCGGTGTCGTCCTTCTTCTCGTCCTCGTCTTCACCC
Source organism: Streptomyces sp. NPDC007346 (assembly GCF_040703535.1). Taxonomy (NCBI): domain Bacteria; kingdom Bacillati; phylum Actinomycetota; class Actinomycetes; order Kitasatosporales; family Streptomycetaceae; genus Streptomyces; species Streptomyces sp. NPDC007346. The sequence continues at coordinate 53,342 of NZ_JBEYKR010000023.1, read as the reverse complement.
TCGACGACCGGGATCAGGGAGAGCTTGCCGCGCGAGTCGATCTCGGCGATCTCGACCTGGACCTTGGCGCCGACGCCGAGCACGTCCTCGACGTTCTCCACGCGCTTGCCACCGGCGAGCTTGCGGATCTGCGAGATGTGCAGCAGGCCGTCCTTGCCGGGCATGAGCGAGACGAACGCACCGAAGGTGGTCGTCTTGACGACCGTGCCCAGGTAGCGCTCGCCGACCTCCGGCATGGTCGGATTGGCGATCGCGTTGATCGTGGCGCGGGCGGCCTCGGCCTGCGAACCCTGCTGGGCACCGATGTAGATGGTGCCGTCGTCCTCGATCGTGATGTCGGCGCCGGTGTCCTCCTGGATCTGGTTGATCATCTTGCCCTTGGGGCCGATGACCTCACCGATCTTGTCCACCGGGATCTTGACGGTGATGATCCGCGGGGCGTTCGGGGACATCTCGTCCGGGACGTCGATGGCCTCGTTCATGACGTCCAGGATGTGCAGACGCGCGTCACGGGCCTGCTTCAGCGCGGCGGCCAGGACCGAGGCGGGGATGCCGTCGAGCTTGGTGTCGAGCTGGAGCGCGGTCACGAACTGCTTCGTACCGGCGACCTTGAAGTCCATGTCGCCGAAGGCGTCCTCCGCACCGAGGATGTCGGTGAGGGCGACGTAGTGGGTCTTGCCGTCGATCTCCTGCGAGATCAGGCCCATGGCGATACCGGCGACGGCGGCCTTGAGCGGCACACCGGCGTTCAGCAGCGACATGGTGGAGGCGCAGACCGAGCCCATGGACGTCGAGCCGTTGGAGCCCAGCGCCTCGGAGACCTGGCGGATCGCGTAGGGGAACTCCTCGCGCGAGGGGAGCACCGGCACGATGGCGCGCTCGGCGAGCGCGCCGTGGCCGATCTCGCGGCGCTTGGGCGAGCCCACGCGGCCGGTCTCGCCGACGGAGTACGGCGGGAAGTTGTAGTTGTGCATGTAGCGCTTGCGGGTCACCGGGGAGAGGGTGTCCAGCTGCTGCTCCATGCGGAGCATGTTGAGGGTGGTGACGCCCAGGATCTGGGTCTCGCCACGCTCGAACAGCGCCGAGCCGTGCACGCGCGGGATGGCCTCGACCTCGGCGGCGAGCGTACGGATGTCCGTGACGCCACGGCCGTCGATGCGGACCTTGTCCTTGATGACGCGCTCGCGGACCAGCTTCTTGGTCAGCGAGCGGTACGCGGCGGAGATCTCCTTCTCGCGGCCCTCGAAGGCCGGGAGGAGCTTCTCGGCGGCGATCTCCTTGACGCGGTCCAGCTCGGCCTCGCGGTCCTGCTTGCCGGCGATGGTGAGCGCCTGCGTCAGCTCGGAGGTGACGGCCTTGGCCAGCGCGTCGAAGACGTCGTCCTGGTAGTCCAGGAAGACCGGGAACTCGCCGACCGGCTTGGCGGCCTTGGAGGCGAGGTCGGACTGGGCCTTGCAGAGCACCTTGATGAAGGGCTTCGCGGCGTCCAGACCGGCGGCGACGATCTCCTCGGTGGGAGCCTCGGCGCCGTCCTTGACGAGCTGGATGGTCTTCTCGGTGGCCTCGGCCTCGACCATCATGATCGCGACGTCGCCGTCCTCCAGGACGCGACCGGCGACGACCATGTCGAAGACGGCGTCCTCGAGCTCGGTGTGCGTCGGGAACGCGACCCACTGGCCCTTGATCAGGGCGACGCGGGTGGCGCCGATCGGGCCGGAGAAGGGCAGGCCCGCCAGGATGGTGGAGCAGGAGGCGGCGTTGATCGCGACCACGTCGTACAGGTGGTCGGGGTTGAGCGCCATGATCGTCTCGACGATCTGGATCTCGTTGCGCAGGCCCTTCTTGAAGGAGGGGCGCAGCGGGCGGTCGATCAGGCGGCAGGTGAGGATCGCGTCCTCGGAGGGCCGGCCCTCACGACGGAAGAAGGAGCCGGGGATCTTGCCGGCCGCGTACTGCCGCTCCTCGACGTCCACCGTGAGGGGGAAGAAGTCGAGGTTGTCCTTGGGCCGCTTGGAAGCGGTGGTGGCCGACAGCACCATGGTGTCGTCGTCCAGGTACGCGACGGCGGAGCCTGCGGCCTGCTTGGCCAGGCGGCCCGTCTCGAAGCGGATGGTGCGGGTGCCGAAGGTTCCGTTGTCGATAACGGCCTCGGCGTAGTGGGTCTCGTTCTCCACTAGTGATTTCTCCATACTCGTCGTCTTTCGTCCTGCCGCCCGTGTGGCGGAGGACGGTGCGGGAGAAGCGCACCGTGTGTGCGGGCCGGTCTTCGATCGAAGCTCCCGGGCATTTTCCCGGGGGCCACTACCGAGGACCGGCGGCGGCGTCGCTGCGCCTCTCCCTCGTGTTGCGGTGGTGTTGCTGGTGTTCCGGTATCCAGGTTACTGAGCTTGACACCGGTCGTGCACGTACGGCAAAGGGAGCGGTCCCCTCAGACGCGGGAACCGCTCCCTCTCCACGACGTACTTACTTGGCGCCGCCGGCCGCACCGCGGCGGATGCCGAGGCGGTCGACCAGCGCGCGGAAGCGCTGGATGTCCTTCTTGGCCAGGTACTGCAGGAGGCGGCGACGCTGGCCGACCAGGATCAGCAGACCACGACGGGAGTGGTGGTCGTGCTTGTGCGTCTTGAGGTGCTCCGTCAGGTCCGAGATCCGGCGGGAGAGCATGGCGACCTGGACCTCGGGGGATCCGGTGTCACCCTCCTTCTGGGCGAACTCGGACATGATCTGCTTCTTCGTAGCGGCGTCGAGCGGCACGCGTACTCCTCTTTGGTGTTCGAAGCGCCCACGAGTGCCCCTGGTCTTGATCTCAGGGGAGCTTCCGTGACTCGGAGGCGAAGGTCCGATGAGCGCAGTCCCCAGGATGACCCGGAGAGGCGTACACAAACGGCCACTGGTCACAGTACCAGCCATTCGGGTCACACCCGGACGGTGGCGAACCGGTCGGCTCTCTCGTCAGCTGGTGAGGGCCCGGATCGAGCGGTAGACGTCGAAGACCGCGAGGCAGAGCGGCAGCAGGGTGAGCAGGACCACCGTCTCGGCGATCTCCAGGAAGCGGCCCCAGAACGGGGTCACCCCCTTGCGCGGCACGATCAGGCCGATGGCGGTGATCAGGGCGGCGACGCCCGCGACGGCGGCGGCGAGCCACACCGTACGGATGTCCAGGGCGGTGGAGTCCCCCCGCAGGGCGTCGCGCACCAGGGTGAGCGGCGGGTTGAGGGAGAGGCCGAGGCCCAGGAGTACGAGGGAGCCGAGGCCCGCCGCGAGGGTGCAGCCGACCTGTGCGGTGTAGCGGAACAGGTGGGCGCGCATCAGCAGGGCGATGCCGGTGGCCAGGGCGAGGAGCTGGCCCCAGACGTTGTCCGAGAAGCCCAGTACGGCGGCGGCGGCCACGGCCACCAGTGCGCAGCCGCCGACCAGGCCGAGGAGCAGCTCGTGGCCGCGGCGGGCCTGGGCGGCGATCCGTACGGCGTCGACCGGGCCCTGGGGGGCCGGGTCGGAGGTGCCGTAGTCGCCGACGGCGGAGCGGGGCGGTTCGAAGCCGATGGGGAGGCGGGCGAAGCGGGTGGAGAGGCCGGGCAGGAAGGCCAGGGCGCCCACGGCGAAGGGGGCGCAGACGGCGGCGGCCTCGGTGGGCTTCAGCTCCGCCGTGATCGCGATGAAGGTGACCACGAGGCCGGTGGCGCTCGCGAAGACGAACGCGACGAACGGCCCGTCGCCGCCGGGTGCGGTGATCATGAGGATGACCGACACCACCAGCACGGCGGCGCAGGCGAGCAGGAACTGCAGCCGCCCCACGCCTTGGCCCGCGCTGAGCGAGAGCAGCCCGGAGCCGGCGACCGCGGCGTTCACCAGCGCTCCGGTGCCCAGCGCGATGGACGAGCCCCGGTCGTCGTAGACCCGTGCGCGTACGCAGGCGAGGGCGAGCAGGAGTACGGCGGTGACCGCGGCCAGGATGCCGGGCAGCCCGTGCATGTCGTGCCGGGGGTCGGCCGTCCAGAGCACGAAGCCGAGCAGGCTCAGCAGGACGGACCCGCCGAAGAGGCCGGCGCCGCGCATGAGGGAGTCGCCCCAGAGCGTGCGGTCCTTGGCCACGGCGGTGGCGACGGCGTCGGAGACGTCGTCGAAGACGGCGGGCGGCAGCGACTCGGAGAAGGGCCGCAGGGAGAGCAGCTCGCCGTCGAGGATGCGGTGGCCGGCCAGCGTACGGGCGCTGTCCAGGACGGTGCCGTCGCGGCGTACGAGGTGGTAGCCGACGGGGGCGCCGGGGGCGGGGCCCTGTCCGGAGAGGCGGAGGATCTCGGGGTAGAGATCGGCGACGGGCACGTCCTCGGGCAACGCCACGTCGACCCGGCTGTCGGGGGCGACGACCGTGACCCGGCAGAAGCCCGTGCTGTTGCCGGACGCGACCCCGTGACTCGGCCGGCCGGTCGTGGTGGCTGCCGTCTGGGCCGTCATTGTCACCTGCTGCTCCCCCTGTTGCCTGCTGCTCTGGCTGTTGCCCGCTGCTCTGGTGCTCGGCGTCACGGTGGGTGCCGGCGGTTGTTCCGGAACCGCTGTGCGCCGCTTTCCGGAACCGCTGTGTGCCGTTTCCCCGAACCGCTGTGTGCCGCTTTCGGAACTTCTGCCGGAAACACCCTTCAGGACCGTGGATTTCGCCCCGCGTCCCGAATGACCGCCTTCTTGCGGTAGTTAGCGGATGCGTATACGCATCGCGACACCCTACCGCCATGCGGCACCCGCTCCGCCAGTAGGATCCATCCCGCGGATGGAGCCCGTCGCCACGGGGGCGCCGATAGGAACACTTCCGTCCGGCAAGGGAATTGGTGAGCTGTGAGCCAGATCGTCGTCAAGCGCCCACCGCGGGCCCTGCCCTCCGAAGTGCCGGTCGAGCAGGTGCAGTTGCAATCTCCTCCGGAGCTGCCCCGCGGTCAGCAGGAGGGCGCTCTGATGCAGCTCCTGCCGATGCTGGGCATGGGTGGTTCCGTCGTCTTCTTCTTCATGACGCCGAACCCGATCATGCGGATCATGGGCGTGATCATGATCGCCTCGACGGTGGCCATGGCCATCGCCATGCTGGTGCGTTTCCGGCGGGGCACGCAGGGCCAGCTCGCGGACATGCGACGGGACTATCTGAAGTACCTGACGCAGACCCGGCGCACGGTGGTGAAGACGGCGCGCAAGCAGCGTGACGCGCAGTTCCATCTGCACCCCTCGCCCGAGCAGCTGTGGGCGCTCGTCGCCGAGGGCAGCCGGGTGTGGGAGCGGCGGGTCGCCGACTCGGACTTCGCGCAGGTGCGCATCGGTCTGGGCAGCCAGGAGCTGGCCACGCCCCTGGTCGCGCCCGAGACGGCGCCGGTCGAGGAGCTGGAGCCGCTGACCGCCGGGGCGATGCAGCAGTTCCTGACGACGCACTCCACGCTGGACGGTCTGCCGATGGCCGTGTCGCTGCGGGCGTTCTACCACCTGACGATCAGCGGCCACGCGGACTCCGCGCGCTCCTCGGCGCGGGCGATGGTCGGCGCCCTGGCCTCGCTGCACTCCCCCGAGGACCTGGTGATCGGGATCGCGGCGGGCGCGGAGGCGGCCCCGCAGTGGGAGTGGGCGAAGTGGCTCCCCCACGTACAGGACACGGGTTCGGTCGACGGTGCCGGCAGCCGGCGCCTGATCACCGGCACCGTCCTGGAGCTCGAACAGCAGCTGGCGGCCCGCCTCGACGGCCGCCCCCGCTTCCAGCCCGGCGGCCAGCCGCTCCTGGAGCAGCCGCACATCGTCATCGTCCTGGACGGCGACGCGGTGCCCCCGATGTCGGTGCTCGCCTCGGCCGAGGGGCTCCAGGGCGTGACGGTCATCGAGGTCGTGCCGGGCGAGGTGCAGGGGGCGCGCGGCGGCCTCTCCGTCGTGGTGCAGCCGCAGTCGCTGCAACTGGAGTCGGGGCAGGGGCTCGTCTACGACGGGGTGCCCGACCTGCTGAGTTACGAGGCTGCCGAGGCGCTGGCCCGTCAGCTGGCCCCGCTGCACATGGCGACGGGCGGGGACGACGACGAGCCGCTGCTGGCCAACCTGGAGTTCACCGATCTGCTGAACCTCGGGGACGCGGCCTCCATCGAGGTCAGCCGGACCTGGCGCCCCCGCTCCCAGGCCGAGCGGCTGCGCGTACCGATCGGGGTCGGTGAGGGCGGCGCCCCGGTGATGCTGGACCTCAAGGAGGCGGCGCAGGAGGGCATGGGCCCGCACGGGCTGTGCGTGGGCGCCACGGGGTCGGGGAAGTCGGAGCTGCTGCGCACGCTGGTGCTCGGCCTGGCCGTCACCCACACCTCGGAGACCCTCAACTTCGTCCTCGCGGACTTCAAGGGCGGCGCGACCTTCGCCGGTATGGCACAGATGCCCCACGTGGCCGCGGTGATCACCAACCTCGCGGACGACCTGACGCTGGTCGACCGTATGGGCGACTCCATCAGCGGTGAGCTGAACCGCCGCCAGGAGATGCTGCGCGACGCGGGCAACTACGCCAACATCCACGACTACGAGAAGGCGCGCGCGGCCGGTGCGCCGTTGCAGCCCATCCCCTCGCTCGTCCTGGTCATCGACGAGTTCAGCGAACTGCTGACGGCCAAGCCCGACTTCATCGACATGTTCGTGCAGATCGGACGCATCGGCCGTTCGCTGGGCGTGCATCTGCTGCTGGCCTCGCAGCGCCTGGAGGAGGGGCGGCTGCGCGGTCTGGAGACGTACCTCTCGTACCGCGTCGGTCTGCGGACCTTCTCGGCGGCCGAGTCCCGGGCGGCGATCGGGGTGCCCGACGCGTACCACCTGCCCAACGTGCCCGGTTCGGGGCTGCTCAAGTTCGGTACGGAGGAGATGGTGCGGTTCAAGGCCGCGTACGTCTCCGGGGTGTACCGGGCGGGGGGCCAGCAGGCGGCCGCGTCCGGGGGGCCGCTGCCGGTGGACCGCAGCCCGGTTCCGTTCACGGCGGCGCCGGTGCCGGTGCGGTACGTGCGGCCGAGCCCGCGGGCGGCGGTGCCCGAGCAGCGTGCGGCGGACGACGACGCGCTGGCGGACACGGTGCTGGACGTGATCGTGCGCCGGCTGGAGGGGCGCGGTGCCTCGGCCCATCAGGTGTGGCTCCCGCCGCTGGACAACCCGCCGACGCTGGACGAGATCCTGCCGGGGCTCTCGCCCGTACCGGGGCGCGGGCTGACGCAGCCCGGGTTCGAGGGGGCGGGGCGTCTCGTCGTACCCCTGGGCGTGATCGACAAGCCGTTCGAGCAGCGGCGCGACACGTTGTACCGGGACTTCTCCGGGGCGGCCGGCCACATGCAGATCACCGGCGGTCCGCAGTCCGGCAAGTCGACTCTGCTCCGCACGCTCATCGCGGGCTTCGCCCTGACCCACACACCACAGGAAGTCCAGTTCTACGGACTCGACTTCGGCGGTGGCGGCCTGTCGTCCATCGCGGGCCTCCCGCACGTCGGCGGGGTCGCCTCGCGGCTGGACCCCGAGCGGGTGCGCCGTACGGTCGCCGAGGTGTACGGCATCCTGTCGCGGCGCGAGGAATACTTCCGCAGCGCCGGGATCGACTCCATCGCGACCTTCCGCCGGATGCGGGAGCGCGGCGAGATCTCGGTGACGGACCAGCCGTGGGGCGACGTCTTCCTGATCATCGACGGCTGGGGCAACTTCCGTACGGACTACGAGGCCCTGGAGAACGCCGCCGTGGACATCGCGGCGCGGGGCCTGGGTTACGGCATCCACCTGATCGTCACCGCGTCACGGTCCATGGAGGTCAGGGCCAGTCTCAAGGACCACCTCATGAACCGCCTGGAGCTGCGGCTCGGCGACGTCATGGACTCCGAGCTGGACCGCAAGGTCGCGGCCAACGTGCCCGCCGGGGTGCCGGGGCGCGGGCTGACGCCGGAGAAGCTGCACTTCATGGCGGCGGTCCCGCGGATCGACGGCATCAACTCCGACAGCGACCTGTCCGAGGCGACGGCCGCCATGAACCAGGAGGTCTCCCGGCACTGGACGGCCGCGCCGGCGCCGCAGGTCCGCCTGCTGCCGCGCTCCCTGCCCGCGACCGAACTCCCCGCGGGCCACGCCGTTCCGGAGCGCGGGATCGCCTTCGGCATCGACGAGAACAACCTCGCGCCGGTCTTCGTCGACTTCGACCACGACCCGTTCTTCCTGGTCTTCGGCGAGAGCGAGTCGGGCAAGTCCAACCTGCTGCGGCTGGTCGTCAAGCAGCTCACCGAGCGGTACGACGGCGACACCTGCAAGCTCTTCGTCATCGACAACCGGCGCTCCCTGCTGGACGTGACCCCGCCGACGCACCTGGCGGAGTACATCCCCATGTCCAACAACATGGACCACCACATGGTCGCGCTCCACGACCTCATGAAGCGCCGCACCCCGTCGGCCGACGTCACGGCCCAGGAGCTGCGCGACCGCAGCTGGTGGCGCGGCCCGACGGTCTACGTGATCATCGACGACTTCGACCTGGTCGCCACGTCGAGCGGCAACCCGCTGTCGTCCTTGACGGAGTTGCTGCCGTTCGCCCGTGACGTGGGCGTCCGCTTCATCATCGCCCGCAACACGGCGGGGGCGAGCCGGGCGCTGTACGACCCGTTCCTCCAGCGCATGACGGAGCTGGGCGCGCAGGGTGTGCTGCTGTCGGGCGACCCGATGGAGGGCGACGTCCTCGGCGGCGTACGACCGCGGCCGATGCCGGCGGGGCGGGGCATCTTCATCACGCGGCGGCGGGGGAACCCGTTGGTGCAGACGGGGTTGGTGGACGGGGGGGAGTAGACGGCGGGGGCGGGGAGGGCCGGCTGCTGGGGGCCTTTTTTGGCAGCCAGCCCTCCCCGGCCCTCCCCCTGCCCGCAGCGGTTGTCGGCGTACGCGCGCACGGCGGGCATACATCAGGGTGGACACCTCCCGCGCGTGTCCACCCTGATGTGCTGTGTGCAGCCCGACGTTCTACGTGCGGCCTGACGCTCTACGTGCAGCCCGACGTTCTACGTGCGGCCTGCTTCCAGCCGGACCGGCTAGTGGAAGTTCGCCGCCGCCCGCTTGTCACCGCTGCGGTAGGCCGCCTCCGCGTTGCGCACGGCGCGCGAGATCTGGGAGAGGTTCTCCTTGATGCCCGACGCCTGCACGTCCCACCGGTTCTGCGCGTCGCGGTAGGCCGTCTTGGCTTCGCCCTCCCACAGCTCCGAGACCGAGGCGATCATGGTCTTGATCGCTCGGAGGTCCTGGTCGAGCTGCTTGGCCTGACGCTCGATCGACGCGGCCGCGAGATCGAGGCTGGCATAAGTGACGACCGTTGTACCGTCGTTGGCGGCCATGTGGTCCTCCTTCAGTCGAGTTACGGAATACCGGTCAGAAGTTGTTCAGGTTCGAGGTCCGGGCCGTGGCCCCGGCGTCGCCCGAGTAGCCGTCGACGACGTCCACTCCCATGAGGGCCGCCTTGATCTCCTCTTCGTTGTTGCCCGAAATGGTACGGGCGGCCTTGATGGCCTCCTGGAAGCGCAGCAGCTCGTTGCCGATGCCGACCATGTTGTTGTTGATCTGGACCTGCTTCGCGTTGAACGCTCCGGCCCCGATGCCCTTCCAGGCACCTTCCAGGCTGTCGATCGTCGCGTGCAGCTGCTTGAGCTGGCCCTTCACCGAGTCGAACCGCTCGGTGAGCTCGCCCTCGAGCCTGAGGAGGGCTTGAGCTGAGACTTTCTGGTCTGCCGACATGGCTTTCCTTTCCTTCCAGTTGATTCTGCGGGCCGACATGGATCGCCGGCCGGTACATGTGAGGAACCTGCGGTCAGGCCGCGCCGCGTCTGCGGACGACGGCGAAGACCACTCCCCCGAGGACGGCGACGACTGCGATGCCGCCGAGGATCAGGCTCACGGGGATGCCGTCCTCCGCCGCCTTCTCGCTGTCACCCACGGCGACGGCCTCGTCGGCCTTCTCGTTCTGGGCGGGCTGTTGGGAGGCGGGGGCGGAGGACGTGGCAGAGGGGTCGGGCGAGGCCGGGGAGCCGTTGGTCGGCTCGTCCGTGAGAGGGCTGATGTCCGGGTCTCCGGGGTCGCCCTCGCCCTTGAGGATGTTCATCGCGGGGCGGACGAGGCCGTGGCCGAGGTACTTGCTGAGAGTGCCCTTCTCCCAGCTCCTTCCGGCTGTGTCGAAGAGCACGTTGAGGACCTGGTTGGCGGTCCAGTCGGGGTGGGCGGACCAGACAAGGGCTGCGGATGCGGAGGCGATGGCGGTGGCGGAGCTGGTTCCGCCGATTCCGTCACAATAACTTTTGAAGGAGTTATCGCACCACCGGGGAATATCACTTCCCGGGGCGGCGATGTTCACAGAGTTACCATTCTGTGAAAACTTGGAGACGTTCCCGTCCTTATCCGCCGAGGAAACTCCCACTACCTGAGGGAACGAGGCCGGATAGAGATCGGCGTTACCCTTCTCCGCATTGTTGCCGACACTAGCAAAGAAGAGCTTGCCCTTACTTTCCGCGTACTTTACGGCCTCCCTCTCACGATGCACACCGAACTCGCCACCGAACGACATGCTGATGATTTTCGCGTCACTGTCAGCCGCAGCTCGGATAGCATCTGCCCATTCAGTGGTATTCAGGGAAGGCTTCTTCTGGAATTCGTCATTACTGATCCGCACCGGAATGATCTTGGAGCCTGGGGCAAGCCCCTTCAACCCCCCGCCTTTGCCCGTCCCGGCGATCAGTTCAGCCATCGTCGTGCCGTGACCGCTGTAGTCGTCGTACTCGTCGCCCTCGGCCACCGTGGCATCGGTGCCTTTCAGGACCTGCCCCTGCAGGGACGGAGTGGAGGCATTTACACCTGTGTCGATGACAGCAACTTTGACGCCTTCGCCCGTCGTCACCTTCCACATTTCCTCAGCCTGCATCGCGCTGAGGTACCACTGCTTGGACTGCACGTCCGCAGCTGCGGCAGGCTGTGCCGCTCCGGCAAAGACGATGCTCCACGAAGCAGCCAGCGCCAGTGCACCGAGTACACGCTTCTGGGACCGGCCCATTCCTGCTGTCATCCCGACTTCCGAACCTTCCCTGGGGCTACTGCTCGACCACCGGCGGCACAGCTCCGCGCCGTCGGGACGCCCATGTTTCTTCGTCTTCCGTCAGGTAGTCCGGACGGGTCGACCCGGTGTTCTCCTCGTCCTTCCTGTCAGACTTCCGCTGACCGGCAGGGCCACGGACAAGCCCTGCACCGCCAGCGGTGAAGCCCTTGGCTCCGGAGCCCGACGTCCCTCGGGGGGCACCGACCACTCCGTTGGCGCCCGAAGTCGGAGCGCCGCGCTGGCCGGCGCGGGGAGCGTTGGCGCTCCCGCCGGTTCCGCCGATCACCGTTCCCCGAGGCACGGCACGAGACCCGCCGACCCCGGACGATGCGGACGTCGCCCGCTGCGGAGTTCCGCCCACAATGCCGTTGCCCTGTCCCGTACGGGAGCTGCCAGGTGCGGGGGTACCTCCGTGGGCCGGCATGGGGCGGCCGCCCATCACACCGGACTGACCGGCCGCGGGCAGCTGCGGACTGCTACCGGGGCGCCCACTTGCTGATGGCGCACTACTCATGGGGCTCGGTCGGCCAACGGGCGTGCCGCTGCCACCCCCAGGTGTGGCACGCGCAGTGGTAGGGGGCACCTTGCCCAGACCTACACCGGTCTGGGTGGCGGACCGAGGCCCGGCCGGTGAACCCGCAGGCCGCGAGTAGCTGGCCGTTGCCGGGTTCCCGAAGCTGGGCGCCATCGGCGGCGTCGGCGTATTGACCGGTGCTGAGCCGCTGGTTACCGATAGGGGCGGCGCGGTGGCAATCGTGTTCGGAGCGGTCGGGACAGAGACACTGTTGATCTCCGTCGACACATTCTTGTCCAGCACAGGCGCAGGTCCAAGAGCGTCTACCGGAGCCCGTCCACTCGCACTACCCGTGCTGGCCGACCCGCCGACTGTCGAGCGTTCCGGCACACTTGACGCGGTTCCCCCCGGGCCCAGGGTGCCCGTGCCCGCAGGCGACACCAGAGCGTCGGCATTCTGCTCCCCGTTGCCGCTGGGCTTAGGCACGTTGACACCAAGCCTCTGATCGAACCGAGGCGGCTCCTGCCCCGCCAGCACCTCCTCCGACACCGCGTAGTACGACGCCAGCCGGTTGATCTGGTTGATGGCCTCCTGGCGGTTCTTCTCCACCGTGAGGGCCGCCGCGTACGCCGGGTTGGTCTCGGTCCGGGCCGGGAACAGGATGTCGTCCACGTCCGTCTGGATCAGCCGGCTGTCGCGCGGCGGCATGGAGCTCCGTACCGACGCCAGGCCGGTGCCGGCCACCGTGATCTGCGTGCCCGCCGCGTCCGCGAAGTCGCTGAGCCTGGTGGCGTGGGCGACCAGGCCCTTGCCCCATGTGCGGAAGGCCTCGCCGGATTCGCCCCGCCAGTCGACCCCGTCGATGTGGTCGCCGAGCTCCTTCGCCGCGCTCTTGATCGCGTCCCTGGCCTTCCAGAGCGCCTCGCCCGCGTTCTCCAGGTCCGCCGGGTTGGAGTTCTCCACCAGGTCGATGATGGCGTTGAGGTCGTGTCCCTCGAAGGAGGTACGGCCGCTTCTGGCTGCGCCCCCGGGGGCGAAGAAGCTCAGGACCTCTCTTCCCAGCTCCGTCGCGTCGGTGACGACGAGTTGGGTCCTGACGCGTCCCTCGTCGTGCTTGTGCTGTTCGGCCGGGGTCAGCTCCGGCTGCTTCTCGTCGCTCACTTCGCGCCCCACCCGGATCCGGACCTGTCGTCGTCACTGCGCGGCTTCTGGTTGGCGGCTTCCTCGCGCTCCCGGTCCATGCGCGTCTCGATCTCGTGGAAGCGCCGCCGCGTCTCGTCGTCCACGTTGTCGAAGCCGACCGCCGCCGCGTGCACGCCCAGGCTCAGGTACTCGATCTGGTCGCCCAGCGACTTGGAGAGCGAGACCAGGGACTCGTGGACGCGGTTGTACTGGGTGTAGAGGCCGTCCGCCTCGGCGAAGCGGGCGTTCGGGCCGCTCAGGGAGGCGCGCGACACCGTCTGGGCCGCCACCTTCGACCTGCCGGCCGCCGAGCCTTCGAGGTCCGCGAGCAGGGAGTCCACCCGCTTCTTGAATGTCTCCAGCGCGCCTACGCCACGCCTGAGGTCCCCCGTACCGGTCACCATGCCGTCCTCCCCGTTCCGCATCCCCGTTTGCTCGGATCGTGCTGCGTTGCTATCGCACCGGTGCGATCCGAGCCCATCTCACCGGCAACTCTAGTCACTGCGTGACGCCGGGCCAATTGGGTTGGTGGCCCCGTGACTTGTGTCATGTATCAGTGGCCGCTTCCCGTGCGTCAGTGGCCGCTTCTCATGTATCAGTGGCCGCTTCTCGTGCGTCAGTGGCCGTTTCCCGTGTGTCAGCCGCCGCCCGCCAGCCGCCTCGTGCGGCGGCGCATGTCCCGTACGGCCACTGCCGCGCCGGCGATCGTGGCCACCAGGACGCCACCGCCCACCACGACGTACGTCGCGAGGCGGGCGTTGCGTTCGTCGGCCGTTTCGCCGAGGTGGAACCGGGCCGGGGTCGGGGCTTCGCCTTTGCTCATGCCCTCTCTCGCGACCGGCTGGTCGATGGGCTTGTCGTCCTCGGTCAGGGCGCGTACCGGGTCGACGACGCCCCAGCCCACGTGGCGGTCGTGGCCGGCCACCGAGCGCTCCGCCGTCTGCTGGATCTGGGCCACGATCTGCCGCTGCTTCCAGTCGGGGTGCTTGGCCTTGATCAGCGCGGCGACTCCGGCGACGTACGGGGCGGAGAAGCTGGTGCCGTTGTCGGCGCAGTGGCCGCCGCCGGGGACGGTGGAGATCATGTCCACGCCGGGGGCGGCGATGCCGACGAAACCGCCGCCCTGGGAGAAGTAGGCGCGTTCGTTGTTCCGGTCCGAGGAGGCGACGGCGAGGACGCCCTCGTACGAGGCGGGGTAGGTGGGCTTGACGTTGCCGCCCATGCCGTCGTTGCCCGCTGAGGCGATGACCACGATGTCCTGGGCCAGGGCGTGGTCGATCGCCTCCTTCAGCTCCGATGTCGGCTCGACGGCGCCGGCGGTGTCCTGGGAGATGTTGATGATGTCGGCATCGGCCTTGTCGACGGCGTAGTGGATGGCCTCGGCCAGGGTCTTCGCCGATCCGTTGCCGTCGGCGTCGTTCTGCTGGATCGGGATGATCGTCGCGTCCGGGGCGAGGCCGGTGAAGCCCGTGCCCTTCGCCTCGCGTGCGGCGATGATGCCGGCGACCTTGGTGCCGTGGCCCACCGTGTCGGTGGTGCCGTTCTCCTTGCCGCGTTCGAGTTTCCTGCCGTCCTCGGTCTTGAGGTCCTTCGGCAGCAGGTTGCGGCCCGCCTTGACGTCCACGGCGGGGGTGAGCTGGGGGTTCTTCACGTCGACGCCGGTGTCGATGACGGCCACCCGTACCCCCTTCCCGGTGGACTGCTTCCACAGCTCGTCCATCAGCACGCGCTGCAACGACCAGGGGCGTCCGGGGTACTTCTTCGACGGGAACGTGCACTGGGTCGTGTCGTCCGCGGCGGCCGTGGGGGCCGGGAGGGCGACGAGAAGGACTCCGGTGGCCGCCGCTGCCGTCAGGAGGCGCCTGGTGGGCGCGGTCGTGGGGCGCGTCATGTCCGTACGCTCCTCACGAGCCCTGCGGCTGGCTCGCCGCGCCCGTCGAGAGGCGCGGGCCCGTCGGCAGGAACGTGGACCACTCGGCCGGTACGGGGGTGGGGTCGACGTCCTTGTAGCCGAGCAGGTTCTGGGCCTGCTGCGCCTCCTGCCGGCGCTCCTGCCGCTCCTTCTCCGAGCCGGACTCGCCGATGCCGGACTCGTCCTGGCCGCTGTCGCTGTTGGACTGCATCGCGTAGCGCAGTCCGGTGTCGGTGACCAGGAAGAGGAAGCCGGCGTCAGTCTTGGAGCCCTTGAACTGCCGGAAGAACTCGCCGGATCCGGGGGTGACGTAGGCGCTGGAGGAGCCGGTGGGGAGCGTCGCCGGGAAGCTCGTACCCACCCAGGTGGAGAGGGTGGTGGCGCCGTTGTCGGCGTCGACCTCGCGCAGGACGTTGCACACCGTGTTCCGGCTTCCCTTCGTGAGGTCCGGGGAGTTGACGGTCTTCGGCTCCTGGACGGGCCAGTCCAGCTCCGCGCCGAAGGCCTTGCCCGGCGAGAAGTCGGCGGCGCTCACCGGCGTCACCTGGCCGGCCTGGCCGAGGGTCGTCAGGTCCCGGCTGCTGAGCAGGAGCTTGGCGATGAAGTCCGAGACCGGGGCGACCCTGCCGGGCAGGACGACGTAACTCTGGGTCCTGGTTCCGGCGGTGGCGGCCAGGACCATGCCGACCCGGTTCGCGCCGGTGTCCAGGGTGCCCGGGACGTTCGCGGGGTCGCCCGGGACCCCGTCCAGGGCCGGGAAGGTGATCCGGTCCCCCTGATGCAGGGTCGCCAGCCACGCGGCGGAGACCCGCTGGGGCTTGGAGTTCTGGTCGACCAGGGTGCGCAGCAGCAGTTCGTCGTCGGGGACGGGGTAGGCCTTGCCCGTGGCGTCCACGAGGTAGCGGGTCCGGTCGGGGCCCTCGACGTACATCACCTCGCCGCCCCACAGCTTCGACTTCCCCTCGGTCCTGTTCTCCTCGCGCTCGGCGAAGACGAAGGCCGCCTTCTGGATGGCCTGGCCGCCCTCGCCTGGCCGCTCGCAGACCGCCCAGCGCTTGGCGGATCCGGCGTCCTTGGCGTCGGGCAGCCGGTCGGGGGCGTACGGGATGCCGAGCGTCGCGCCGTGCGGGATCGTGCCGTCGTCCAGGACCGATTCGTCGACGTTGACGACCTTGCCCTTGTCCTGCGCGAGCAGGAGCTTGGCCGAGGCCATGTTCAGGACGGGGTGGAGCTGTTTCTTGCCACCGGTCTTCAACACCACGTAACGGGTGGTGGACTTGCTGGCGATGATGACGTTCTCGTTGGGGGTGTCCCACTCCTTGGGGGCCACCGGCTTGAACATGCCCCAGGCGCCGAAGCCGGCGAGGACGACGACGCCGATGATCGCTCCCGGCACGACCGCGCGCAGGGGGCGCGGTGCGCCTTCCTCCGAGCCGGTCGGGTTGGGCTGCAGGAACTGTGCGATCAACCTCCGCTTCGCAAAGGTGTAGGCGTTGAGCTCGTCCCGCCGTGATGCCATGTTCCGCTGCCCCTTCTCCCCAGTGGTCGACCAGGGTGCCACACGCACCGTCGGCCCCTGGCGTCGCACCGGGCCCCTACTATGCCCCCAGAGGCTCGGCCCCCACTGCTCAGGTAGGGTGACCACCCGGTCAACACCCGTGCAAAAAACGGTGAATACGGACACGAGGGGGCAACGCGGCAATGGGTGCAGCTACGCGAGAGCGTACCGGGCGGTCCCGCCGCCGAACCCCCGGGCCTTCCCGCCGGCAACGCAGCAACGAGCCGGCCGCCACAGCCCCTGCCCCCGCGTCGAGCACGCCGAGCGCCCCCGCGGCCACCACCCTGCGCGCCGCCGCGCGGACCGGCCGAGCGCGACCGCTGCTGCGGCAGCTGGTGATCATCGAGGCGGCGCTCGCCGTGGCCGTGGTGGGTGCGGCGCTCGGCGGTGCGTGGCTGGTGCCCGCCGGTGTGCTCGTCGTGCTGCTGGTGCTGCTCGCGGTGGTACGGCGCCGGGGGCGCGCGCTCCAGGACTGGCTGTCGGGCGCCCTCGCGTTGAAGGCCCGGCGGCGGGCGGCGAGCGCACCGGCCGCCACCGCGGAGCCGATGCTGGCCCCGGTCGCGGAGAACGTGCCGGGCTTCGGCCCGCACATCCATGTCGACCGCGACCACCGCACGGTGGGCATGCTCGGCGACGGCACCTTCCTGACCGCCGTGGTGCGGGTGGAGGCGAGCGGTGAGGCGCTGCGGCCCGCGTTCGGCGCCCGTTCGCTGCCGCTGTCGCTGCTGGGCGACGCCCTCCGGGTCGACGACATCGTGCTGGAGTCGGCGCAGTTGGTGCAGCAGGTACGGGCCGCTCCCGCTCCGCATCTGCCGCAGCAGTCGGTGGCCCGCCTCTCGTACGCGCCCCTCCAGGACAAGACCGGGGCGCCGGCCCTGCGGATGACCTGGGTGGCGGTGAAGCTGGATCCGGAGCTGTGCCGGGAGGCCGTCGAGGCGCGCGGCGGCGGGATCGAGGGGGCCCAGCGCGCTCTGGTACGGGTCGCGGACCATGTGGCGAGCCGGATCACGGGGGCCGGGTTCCGGGCGGTGGTGCTGGACCAGGACGAGCTGAACTCGGCCGTCGCCACGTCCGCCTGCGCCAACCCGCTGCTGTCGGGGCGCGCCGGGCGCCCGGACGCCGCGCCTCAACGGCGCACGATGGAGACCTCGCGGGTCTGGCGGTGCGACGACCGGTGGCACACCACGTACGCCGTGGACCGCTGGCCCGAGTTGGGCCGGGGGGCGACGCCGCTGCCGCAGCTCGTCGCGCTGCTGACGTCGGTGCCCGCGTACGCCACCACCTTCAGCCTGACCGTACGGCGAGGTGCGCGGCAGGGCGAGACGAACGTCAGCGGCCATGTCCGGGTGACCGGCGGGTCGGACACCGAACTGGTCGGCGTACGCAGGACGTTGGAGCAGGCCGCCCGGCACGCGAAGGTGGGGCTGGCCCGGCTGGACCGCGAACAGCTGCCGGGTGTGCTGGCGACGCTCCCGCTGGGAGGGGCCCAGTGACGATCCGGTCGAGGAGAGGCGGAGCAGCGGTGGCGCAGGGTGTGACGGAGTGGGCCGGGGCCAGGCGCGGGCTGCTCGGCCCCCGCCACGCGGGCCACACCGTGCCGACCGGCCATCTGGGCGCCCTGTCGCTCCCGGTCGGCGACGACGGCGTGATCATCGGCAACGACGCGGAGGGGCGCCCGCAGCTGATCGGGTTCCACCGGCCGGTGCCGTACGACGTGACGTTGATCGGCGGCCTGTGGACCGCGCAGGTGCTGGCGCTGCGCGCCGCCGGCACGGGTGCGCGGGTGGCGGTCGAGACCGGCCGGGTGCAGGCCTGGACCACGCTGGCGCAGGCGGCGGGCGCCGGGCTGGAGTGCGTCTCCCTGTACGACGTGGGGCGGGTTCCGCCGACGGGTGCCACGGTCGGGAGCCCCGTGGTGGTCATCCGGGACTGCGGCATGCGACCGCCGCGCGGCCGGGTCATCTCCTCCCCCTGGCAGTCCGTGTTGACGCTGCTCCCCTATCTCAGCCCGGTGGCACCCCGGTTGATGCGTTCCTCGGCGCTCGTGGGCATCCAGCGGGTCTCGCCCGACGAGGCGGAGCAGATCGGCCGGATCCTGGGGCTCGCACCGGCCGAGAGCGAGGCGCTGCCGACTCTGGCGGACGGTGTGACGCTCTGGGTGGCGGGCCGCGAGCGCCACTGGGTGATGACGAGCGCGACGGACGCGGAGACCGGTCTGCTGGGCACAGCTCGCCGGATGGACTGATTCCTCTCCCGTTCGCACCACACGCGGCCTTCTCACCGGGGATCATGGGCCGGGCAACGACACAGTTCGACAGTTCGATCGGAAGGGACGCCGGCATGGGCACCCAGCAGGAAAAGGACGAGCTCTACGCTCTCGACATCTCGGGCGTGGAGTGGCTGAGCGCGCCCGGCACCGAGGACGTCGAGGAGCGGGTCGAGATCGCGCATCTGCCCGGGGGCGCGGTCGCCATGCGCTCCTCCCTGGACCCGGACACCGTCCTGCGGTACACGGAGGCGGAGTGGCGGGCGTTCGTCCTGGGTGCGCGCGACGGTGAGTTCGACCTCAAGTAGGCGCCGTACGCGGTACGAGGGTGGTTGCCCGGCCGGGCGGCCACCCTTCGCCGTGTCGGCGCATGTCCGAATCGACCGCCTCCCTCTTCCGTTTCCGCCGTACCCGGTTCGCCGGGGAGCGGTACGTGATCCGGGGGGTGTTCTTCGCCGTGCGATGGGGCCTGCCGGAGTTCGCCCGATGGCGATTAGGGTGGGTGGGGCGCGGCAGAGGAAACCTGTGAGCGGGTTGTGCGCGTCGCAAGGGGGAGAGCCGGGCGTACCGGGCCCATGAGACCGGTCGCCCCCACCCACCACGGCACAAGGGTGCTCGACCACACCAGGAGGCATAGTGAACAGCGATCGGGACGAGACCCGCGGCGGATGGAACACGCCCGTCGACGAGTCGTCCGACGCGGATCCCGCCGAGATGACGGGTGAGTTCACCATCGACTACACCCCTCCCGCCTGGTACACGCAGAACGCGGCGGGGGATTCTTCGGGCGGAGCGGGCTCCCACCTGGCGCCTCCGCCGCCGAACGGGGCCCCCGTGTCCGTACCGGGGCAGCCGTCCCCGGGCGGCTTCGACCCCAACTGGGCCCCGGATCCCGCGGCCCCGCCCGCGAACGCACCCGCGCCCGTGCCCGTGCCCGTCGAGCCTGCCGTGCCGGCGGCCCCGGAGGCGGCCGCTCCGCCCGCCGATCAGGTCGGGCCTGTCGTTCCCGGTACTCCGACCGCTCCGGTCACTCCGGCCTCTCCGGCCTCTCCGGTCGCCTCCGCCGAGGGGCCTGACGACCCGGGCACGTTCGGGGGCGGCGATGTGGAGAGCGGCGCCACGATGCGGTTCTCCCCGGCCGCCCTGAAGCGGGAGATCGCCGAGCGCGAGGCGGAAGCGGGTTCCGGCCTGTCCGGTACGGAGCCGGGTCCGGCCTCCTCCCGTACGGAGACGGGCTCCACGGACTCCGACGGTACGAGCGGTCCCGCCACCGCCGACCACGACTCGGGCACGGGCAAGGGCACGGGCACGGGCACGGGCAGCGACACGGACGCATCGGCCACCACGGACGCCCCGAAGCTCACGGACTCCGCCGGCGCCGACGGGGACGACGTGCCCGCACCGGACGACAGCGCGGACGGCGACACGGGCCGGGGCCAGGGACCCGACGCCGAGGCCGGCACAGGCGTAGGCACAGACCCCCGAACAGGTGCGGGAACAGGCGCGAGCGCCCAGGCCGACGCCGTACCGCAGGACGCCGCTCCCCAGGGCGCCCCGCCCGCCGCCTTGCCCGGCCCGCCGGCCCCCGCCGCGCCGGCACCGTGGTCCGCGCCCCCCGAGGGCGGCGCGCTGCCCCCGCTGCCGCCCGCCTTCCAGCCGGCCACCCCGCAGCCCACCGCACCGCAGCCCGCGGCGCAGTGGCCCGCCCCGGTGCCGCCCACCGAAGCCCCCGGCGGGTACGGCTTCCCGCAGGCGCCCCACCAGCCCCACCAGTTCCCCGGCCAGGGGCCGCAGGGCGCACCGGCCGCCCCCCTGCCGCCGCAGGCCCACCCCCAGGCTCCCCAGGGCGCGGGCGGCTACGGCTTCCCCCAGCAACAGCAGCACCAGCCTCCGCAGGGCGCGCAAGGCGGCTACGGCTTCCCGCAGGCCCAACCGCCCCAGGCCCCCAACGCGCCCCAGCCACCCCAGCAGTCCCAGCAGCCCCCGCAAGCCCCCTTCCCGGCGCAGTCCGCACCCGACAACCTGCCCGCGCCCGCCGCCCCCACCGCCCCGCAGCAGCCGGAGCCGTACCAACAGCAGGGCCAGCAGCAGGGCCACCCCGGCCAGCCCCAGGGCCAACCGGGTCCGCAGGGCCAGGGCCACCCCGGCCAGCCCGTCGACCCCCGCTCCGGCGGTGCCTGGCCCACCCCGGTCACGCATGACCAGCGCGAGCGTTCCGTGCCGGGCGCGCCCCTCGGGTACACGGCGGCCGTCGAGCTCTCCTCCGACCGGCTCGTGCGGGGCAAGCAGAAGGCGAAGAGCAGCCGTAACCCCTCCGCCGCCTCCCGGTTCAAGCTGGGCGGGAAGAAGGAGGAGGCCGAGCGGCTGCGCAAGCTGGAGCTGATCCGTACGCCGGTGCTCTCCTGCTACCGGATCGCCGTGATCAGCCTCAAGGGCGGGGTCGGCAAGACCACCACGACGACCGCGCTGGGCTCGACCCTGGCCACCGAGCGGCAGGACAAG
This sequence comes from Streptomyces sp. NPDC007346, assembly GCF_040703535.1. NCBI lineage: Bacteria > Bacillati > Actinomycetota > Actinomycetes > Kitasatosporales > Streptomycetaceae > Streptomyces > Streptomyces sp. NPDC007346. The sequence goes on along the minus strand of NZ_JBEYKR010000023.1, from coordinate 32,322 downwards.
ATCCTCGCCATCGACGCCAACCCCGACGCGGGCACGCTCGGGCGCCGGGTGCGCCGCGAGACCGGGGCCACGATCCGCGACCTGGTCCAGGCGATCCCGTACCTCAACTCGTACATGGACATCCGGCGGTTCACCTCGCAGGCCCCCTCCGGTCTGGAGATCATCGCCAACGACGTGGACCCCGCGGTCTCCACGGCGTTCAACGACGAGGACTACCGGCGCGCGATCGACGTGCTCGGCAAGCAGTACCCGATCATCCTCACCGACTCGGGCACCGGCCTCCTCTACAGCGCCATGCGCGGCGTGCTGGACCTCGCCGACCAGCTGATCATCATCTCCACGCCCTCGGTCGACGGTGCCTCCAGCGCCTCCACCACGCTGGACTGGCTCTCGGCGCACGGCTACGCGGACCTGGTGCAGCGTTCGCTCACCGTCATCTCGGGGGTCCGCGAGACCGGCAAGATGATCAAGGTCGACGACATCGTGCAGCACTTCGAGACGCGCTGCCGGGGCGTCGTGGTCGTCCCGTTCGACGAGCACCTGGCGGCGGGCGCCGAGGTCGACCTGGACATGATGCGGCCCAAGACCCGGGAGGCGTACTTCAACCTCTCGGCCCTCGTCGCGGAGGACTTCGCGCGCGCCCAGCAGCAGCAGGGGCTGTGGACGGCGGACGGCCAGAACCCGCCCCCGCAGTACGCCCCGCCGATGCCGGGCCAGCAGGGCTACCCGGCGCCGGGCCAGCCGATGCCCGGTCAGCCGATGCCCGGTCAGCCGATGCCGGGCCAGCAGCCCCACGCCTCGCACCAGCAGCAGCCCTACCCACCCCAGCAGCCGGGCGGCCCCGGCGGCCAGCAGCCGTACGCGCCCCAGCAGCCCGCCCCCGGCCAGCCCTACCAGCAGCAGCCCCAGCAGCAGCCGTACCCCGGTCAGCACGGCGGGCCGGGCCAGCCGATGCCGGGTCAACAGCCCTACCCCGGCCAGCAGGGCCGGCCGCCGTACGGGGGATACCAGGGAGCCGGACAGCCGGGCGCCCCGCAGCCCCCGCAGCAGCCCTACCCCCCGCAGCCGGGACCGGGCGGACCGCAGAACGGGTGGCAGCAGCCGCTGCCCTCGCAGACCCAGCCGGGTGGAGCACAGGGCCAACCAGGTGGACCGCAGGGCCAGTCGGGTGGACCGGCTCCGGCCGCGCCGCCGCAGGGTCGGCCGGATGGTCAGGACAACCCGGCGGGCTCGCCCGATCCCCAGGGTCCGGTGGATCCGGCGGGGTGGCAGCAGACGCCTCCGCAGCCGCCGCAGGCCCCTCACCAGTAAGGCGTTAGAGGTCTGAACCAATGAGGGCCCGCACCGCTCGCGCGGTGCGGGCCCTTTTGGCTATTTCCGCAGCCCACACACGGTTTGACGGACCGTTGACGAGCCCCGCGACCGCTGATAGACCTTCGCTTCACCAGCTGGCGAACCAGAGATCGGCCCGCCTTCTCGAGCGAGTGATGACGCGAGGTCCCCGTCCATGGTCACAAGAGTCTCCCCCCACACCCCCCGGCCCGGCAGGCGCCTGCGTACCCTCCTGGCCTCCGGCGCAGCCGCCCTGGCGCTCACCGCCGGGGCCGTCGTCCCCGGAAACCCGCTCGCGCCCGCGCCCTCCGAGGCCCGCGCCGACGACGGGGGGACGACGCTCACGGTCGCCGTCGCGCAGAGCGTCGACTCGCTGAGCCCGTTCCTCGCGCAGCGGCTGGTCAGCACGAGCATCCACCGGCTCATGTACGACTACCTGACCAACTACGACGCCAAGGACAACAAGGCGATCCCGGGGCTCGCCACCGCCTGGGAGCCGTCCGAGTCCAAGCTGACGTGGACGTACACGATCCGGCCGGACTCGAAGTGGTCCGACGGGCAGCAGGCGACCGCCGAGGACGCGGCCTGGACGTTCAACACGATGATGAACGACGAGGGCGCCGCCACCTCCAACGGCAGCTTCGTCGGCAACTTCGAGAAGGTGACCGCCCCCAGCAAGGACAAGCTGGTCATCCAGCTCAAGGAACCGCAGGCCACGATGGCCGCGCTCGATGTGCCGATCGTGCCGAAGCACATCTGGGAGAAGGTCGACGACTTCTCCAAGTTCAACAACGACAAGGACTTCCCCATCGTGGGGAACGGCCCGTTCATCCTGACGGACTACAAGGTCGACAGCTATGTGAAGCTCAAGGCCAACAAGGACTTCTGGCGTGGGTCGCCCAAGTTCGACGAGCTGGTCTTCCGCTACTACAAGGACCAGGACGCGGCCGTCGCCGCCCTGCGCAAGGGCGAGGTCTCCTTCGTCGCCGGCAGCCCGAGCCTGACCCCGGCCCAGTCCGCCTCGCTGGAGAACACCCCGGACATCAAGGTGAACGACGCCCCGGGCCGGCGCTTCTTCGCCCTCGCCGTCAACCCCGGAGCCCGTACCAAGGCCGGGACGAAGTTCGGCGACGGCCACCCGGCGCTGCTCGACCAGAAGGTGCGGCACGCACTGTTCATGGCGGTCGACCGCAAGGCCATCATCGACAAGGTCTTCCAGGGCCACGCCGTGGAGGGCGAGGGGTACATCCCGCCGCGCTTCTCGGACTACTTCTGGAAGCCGTCGGACGGTCAGAAGCTCTCCTACGACCCGGCGAAGGCCGCCGCCCTGCTGGACGAGGCCGGGTACCGGAAGAACAGCGCGGGCAAGCGCGTCGGCGAGGACGGCAGGCCGCTCGACTTCCGTATCCTCTGCCACGCCACCGACCCCAACGACAAGGCGATCGGCAAGTACCTCCAGGAGTGGTGGGGCGAGCAGGGCATCGGGCTGAAGGTCGACTGCCTCGACAACGTCTCCGACCCCTGGTACGCCGGTGAGTACGACCTCGCCTTCGACGGCTGGTCCGTCAACCCGGACCCCGACTTCGTCCTGTCGATCCACACCTGTGCCGCGCTGCCGTCCAAGGCGAAGGAGTCGGCCGCGACCGACAACTTCATCTGCGACAAACAGTACGACGAGCTCTACAAGAAGCAACTGGCCGAGTACGACCCCGCCAAGCGGGCGGATCTTGTGCGGCAACTGGAGTCGCGGCTGTACGACACCGGGTACATGAACGTCATGGCGTACCCGAATGCCGTCGAGGCGTACCGCACCGACCACATCGAGTCCATCACCACCATGCCGTCGGCCGCGGGCAACATCTACGGCCAGGACGGCTACTGGAGCTGGTGGTCGGCCGTCCCGGCCGCCGGGGCCCCCTCGTCGTCCTCCTCCGACTCCGGTGGCTCCTCCACCGGAGTGCTCGTCGGGGCCGGGATCGCCGTCGTCGTCCTCGCCGGTGGCGGACTGCTGTTCGCCATGCGTCGCCGCTCCACCGCGGAAGACCGTGAATAGCCCATGAGCTCAGAAAGCACCCCCGCGCTGCTGAAGGGCGCAGCGGGCGTGGAGAGCACCGCGTCCGGCGGCCCGGCTCCGGCCGGGCCGCCGGCCCGCTCCCCGCGCTCCCGCTCCGCGGCCGCCTACGCCCGCTACGTGGCGGGCAAGCTGGCCGGGGCGGCCGTCTCCCTCTTCGCCGTCCTCGTCACCAGCTTCTTCCTCTTCCGGCTGATCCCCGGCGACCCGGTCAAGCAGATGACCGGCGGCCGCCAGGTCTCGACCGAACAGATCGCGGCGATGCGCCGCGAGTTCGGGCTGGACCTGCCGCTGTGGCAGCAGTTCACCCAGTACTGCGGCAAGGCCCTGACCGGCGACTTCGGTACGTCGTACCAGTTCCGGGCCCCCGTCATCGACAAGATCGCCGAGGCGCTGCCCGCCACCCTGCTGCTCACCGGCACGGCGTTCGTCATCTACACCCTGCTCGGCATCTGGCTCGGCGCCCGCTCCGCCTGGCGTAACGGTTCTGCCGGGGACCGGGCCGGCACCGCGTTCGCGCTGACGCTGTACTCGGTGCCCTCGTTCTGGCTCGGCCTGCTCCTCATCATCACCCTGTCGGTGGGCGTCGGCCCGATCCCCGGGCTCTTCCCGACCGGCGGCATGGAAACCGGCTCGACCACCGGCTTCGACCGGGTCCTCGACATCGCCCACCACATGGTGCTGCCCGTCATCACCCTGGTCGCGGTGGAGTACGCGCGCACCCTGCTGGTGATGCGCTCCTCGCTGCTGGACGAGATGGGCAGCGACTACCTGACCACCGCCCGCGCCAAGGGGCTGCGCGACGACCTCGTACGCCGGAAGCACGCCGTGCCGAACGCGCTGCTGCCGACCGTGACGCTGCTCTTCGTGAACCTCGGTACGACGGTGGCCGGGGCGATCCTGGTGGAGACGGTCTTCTCCTGGCCGGGGCTCGGCGGCCTCTTCTACCAGGCGCTGAGCGTGCCCGACCTGCCGTTGGTGCAGGCGCTGTTCTTCGTCTTCGCCTCCGCGGTGATCCTGATGAACACGCTGGCCGATGTGATCTATCCGCTGCTCGATCCCCGGGTGGGCCGATGACGACGTCGATGGAGAAGCCCCCGGAGACACCCGGGGACGTACGGGGCCAGAGCCCACGCGCCCTGGCCCGCGCCCGGCGGCGCCAGGCCGCCGGGCGCTTCTGGCGGCAGTACCGCACGCACCGGGCCGGTCTCGTCGGCCTCGCCGTGCTGGCGGTGATCGCGCTGCTGGCGCTGACCGCGCCCCTGCTCGTGGGGGCCGACTCGCAGAGCGTGACCAACGCCCCGGGCGGCCCGATGGAGGCGCCCAGCGGCGAATTCCCCCTCGGGACCGACCAGTTCGGGCGCAGCCTGCTGGCCCTGATGCTCTGGGGCACCCGGGTCTCGCTGACGGTCGGCCTGCTCGCCGCGTTCCTGTCGGTGGCCATCGGCACCCTCATCGGGATCACCGCGGGCCACTTCAAGGGCTGGTACGCCACCGTCATCATGCGGATCACCGACTGGTTCCTGGTGATGCCGACCCTCGTGCTGGCCATCGCCCTGGCCACGGTCCTGTCCCGGTCGATCTGGACGACCATCCTGGCCATCGGCGTGACGACCTGGCCGACCACCGCCCGCCTGGTCCGGGCGCAGACGCTCTCCGTCGAGTCCCGCCCGTACATCGAACGCTCCCGGGCGCTCGGCGGCGGACACGGCCACATCATGTCCCGCCACGTGCTGCCCAACGTGATGCCGCTGGTGCTCGCCCAGACCACGCTGGTGATCTCCACCGCCATCCTCACCGAAGCCACCCTCGCCTTCCTCGGGCTCGGCGATCCGACGGTCGTCTCGTGGGGCGGGCTGCTCCAGGACGCCCGCGAGGCGGGGGCGGTCAGCTCCGGCAACTGGTGGTACCTCGCCCCGCCCGGACTCGCCATCGCCGTGGTCGCCCTCGCCTTCACGCTGTGCGGCCGCACCATCGAGTCCGTGCTCAACCCGAAGCTGGGGGTGGCCCGTTGACCGCCACGACCGCGACGACCGCCACACCGGAGCCGGACCCGTCCGCCTCGCCCGGCCTGTCGGGGCCCGTCGCCGATCCGCCGCTCCTGGAGGTGCGGAACCTGTCCGTCACCTACGGCGGCGGGGGCGGTGCCGTCCCCGCCGTACGGGGGGTCGATCTGCGGGTGGAGGCCGGGCAGAAGCTCGGTGTCGCCGGGGAGTCCGGCTGCGGGAAGTCGACGCTGGCGCTCGCGCTGCTGCGCCTGCTGCCCGCCTCGGCCGAGCTGTCCGGCGAGATCCTGCTGGACGGCGAGGACGTCCTGACCATGAAGTGGGGGCGGCTGCGGGCGGTCCGCTGGGCGGGCGCGTCGATCGTCTTCCAGGGCGCGATGCACTCGCTCAACGCGGTCCACCGGGTCGGGGACCAGATCGCTGAACCGATTCTCCTGCACAGCGGGTCCTCCGTGTCCGCCGCCCGCAGGCGCGCCGGGGAGCTGCTGGAACAGGTCGGGCTGCCCGCCGCCCGCGCCCAGGCGTACCCTCACGAGCTGTCCGGCGGTCAGCGGCAGCGCGTGATGATCGCGATGGCGCTGGCCTGCGATCCGCGGCTGATCGTCGCGGACGAGCCGACGACCGCGCTCGACGTGATGATCCAGGCGCAGATCCTGCGGCTGATCGAGCAGCTGGTCGCCGACCAGGACGTGGGGCTGATCATGATCAGCCACGATCTGGCGGTGCTCGCCGACACCTGCGACCGGCTCGCGGTGATGTACGCGGGGCGCGTGGTGGAGGAGGGCCCGGCCCGGCAGGTGTACGCGGACGCCCGCCACCCGTACGGCCGGGCCCTCTCCGCCGCCTTCCCGACGATCGGGGACCTCTCCTCACGGCGCGCCCCGCGCGGCCTGCCGGGCGATCCGCCGGACCCGGCGGCGCTGCCGGGCGGCTGTACGTTCCATCCGCGCTGCCCGGTGGCGCTGGACTCCTGCGCCACAAAGGACCAGGAGCTGCGGGAGGCCGGGGGCGAGCGGCGGGCGGCCTGCGTGCTGGTGGAGGCCCCGGCCGCCGACGAATCGAGGAGCACCCCATGAGCGGCACGACCCCCCTCGTCAGCGCCACGCCCCTCCTCAGCGCCGAAGCGCTGGAGGTCGCCTTCCCCGGCCGGCGCGGGGGCGCCACCGCCCGTGCCGTGGACGGCGTCGATCTCGACATCCGGCCCGGCGAGATCGTCGCGCTGGTCGGTGAGTCGGGGTGCGGCAAGACGACACTGGCCCGTTCGCTGCTCGGCCTGGTGCCACCCACCGCCGGCCGGGTCACCTTCGGGGGCGCCCCGCTGGACTACGCGGGCCGGGCCCTCAAGGCGTACCGCAAGCGCGTGCAACTGGTGCTCCAGGACCCCAGCGGCTCGCTCAACCCCCGGCACACGGTGTACGACGCGGTGGCCGAGGGGCTGCGCATCCACACGTACGCCGGGGACGAGCGGGCGGCCGTCTCCGAGGCCCTGTCCCGGGCGGGTCTACGGCCGCCGGAACGCTTCTTCCTGCGCTACCCGCACGAGCTGTCGGGCGGTCAGCGCCAGCGCGTGGTGATCGCGGGGGCGCTGGTGCTGGAGCCGGAGCTGATCGTGGCCGACGAGCCGGTGGCCTCGCTGGACGCCTCGGTACGGGGCGAGATCCTGGCCCTCCTGCTGCGGCTCCGGGACGAGCTGGGGCTCTCCGCGCTGGTGGTCACCCACGACCTCGGCCTGGCCTGGAACATCGCGGACCGGGTGGCGGTCATGTACCTCGGCCGGATCGTCGAGACGGGCCCGGTCGAGCAGCTGCTCACGGCTCCTCAACACCCGTACACGCGGGCCCTGTTGTCCGTCCTCCCGGAGGCGAAGGGCGAGCCGGTCGTCCTGACCGGCGAGCCCCCGGACCCCGCCCGGATCCCCTCCGGCTGCCGCTTCCACGTCCGCTGCCAGGTCCTGGCCTCGGGCGAGGCGGAGCGGGCCGGAGTGGCGGAGGCCTGCCGCACGGTGGATCTGCCGGTGCTGGGCGGCGGGGCGGAGACCCAGGTGGCGTGCCACTGGGCTGCGGCGTGCGGCGCTAAGGCCTGAGGTGGTGGTGGATCGCGCCCGTCAGCTCGCCGAGCGGCCTCCCCGTCCCGCCCCAGCGGTGCTGGATGATCTCGGCGGCGATGGAGACCGCCGTCTCCTCCGGCGTACGGGCTCCGAGGTCGAGGCCCACGGGTGAGGCGAGGCGGGACAGCTGGGCCTCGGCCACCCCGGCCTCCCGGAGCCGGGCGAGGCGGTCGTGGTGGGTGCGGCGGCTGCCCATCACCCCGATGTACGCGGCGGGAGTGCGCGAGGCGGCGACCAGCAGCGGCACGTCGAACTTCGGGTCGTGGGTGAGGACGCAGATGACCGTACGGGCGTCGACCTCGGTCGTCTCCAGGTAGTCGTGCGGCCAGGCGCACACCACCTCGTCGGCGGTGGGGAACCGCTCCCGGGTGGCGAAGGCGGGGCGGGCGTCGCAGACGGTGACCCGGTAGCCGAGGAACGAGCCGATGCGGGCGGTGGCCGCCGCGTGGTCGATGGCCCCGAAGACGAGCATGCGGGGCGGCGGGGTGTGGGAACGGACGAAAACCGCGACCTCTGCCATCCGCCGCTGCCCGTGGGCCCCGTACCGCTGGATGCCGGTGAGGCCCTGGGCCAGCAGCCCGCGGGCGTCGTCCGTGACGGCGGCGTCGAGCCCTTCGTCGCCGAGAGTGCCGAGCGGTCCGGTGCCGGGCCCGGCCCCGGCGGGGCGGACGACCAGGCGGGCCCCGGTCTCCGCCGCGCCGGACAGGACGGTGGCCTCGGCGACCGGCAGGCCGGCCGCGATCAGGTCCAGCAGAGCCGCGAGGTCCGCCAGCTCGGCTCGGGACGCGTACGCACGCACCAGCACCTCGATCGTGCCGCCGCACGTCAGCCCGACCCCGAACGCCTCGTCGTCGCTGATCCCGTACGTGACCACGCGCGGCCCCGCCCCGGCGAGCACCTCGCGGGCCACCTCGTACAGGTCGCCCTCGACGCACCCCCCGGAGACGCTGCCCACCACCGCGCCCTCCGCGTCGACGGCCAGGACCGCACCGGGGTCGCGGGGCGCGCTGCCGTGCACGGCGACGACGGTCGCCAGGGCGAAGGGCGTACCGGCGGCGCAGCGGGCTCGGAGGCCGGGCAGGATGTCGCGCACCCTGTCAGCATCCGCCGTCCCCGGGCCAGGCGCACGGTCGGGCGGTACGTCGGTGGGTGCGGGCGGGGCCGCGATCCGGCCGTGGCGCGTACGGGCCCGGCGCGCGGCGGGCCGGGCCGGGGCCCCGCTCGGCGGTCAGCTCGACGTGCCGGTGAACATGCCGGGCTCGTACGAGCCGCCCGGGTTGTGCACGATGACGTTCATCCGGGTGGCCGCGTTGATCAGGGCGACCAGGCAGACCAGCGCACCGACCTCGTCGTCGTCGTAGTGCTTGCGCACCGCGGCCCAGGTCTCGTCGGACACACCGTGGTCGCCGAGCCGGGTGCCCTCCTCGGCGAGCGCCAGCGCGGCCCGCTCCGCCTCGGTGAAGACGGTGCTGTGCCGCCAGGCGGCCACCAGGTTGAGCCGGAGCGCGGTCTCCCCGGCGGCCACGGCCTCCTTGGTGTGGACGTCCACGCAGAAACCGCAGCCGTTGATCTGGCCGACCCGCAGCTCCAGCAGTTCCCGCAGGGTCTTCGGCAGCGTGGACCCTTCCAGGGCCGACGCGGTGGTGTAGAACCGCTTGGCGACCTTCGCGGCGGTCGGGCTGTCGAACAGGTTGAACCGAGCTTCCATGACCTCGTCCTCACTCGTGGTGTTCCGTGCCTGCGCACCGGACGAACACGGGATGCCGACGCTCCGGCATCTGTGACGGCCCGGCGATGTGGCGTGCGTCACGGACTTCGGGTGTCACAGAACGGTGGTGGCCGGCGTCCGGTGTACGACACGGTCGAGAGCGCACGCGTACGGGAACGAACGGGGCAGGAGCCGACGATGGACGACGGAACCACGGGCGACGGGGCGAAGGACGCATCCGAGCCGGCAGCTCGGGGTGAGCGCGACGACAGCGCGACCCGGGCGTTCGTCGCCCACCGCAACCTCCTGTTCACCGTCGCCTACGAGATGCTCGGCTCGGCCGCCGACGCCGAGGACGTCCTTCAGGAGACCTGGTTGCGGTGGGTGGGCGTCGACCCCGGCACCGTACGGAATCAGCGCGCGTACCTGGTCCGGATCACCACCCGGCAGGCGCTGAGCCATCTGCGCACGCTCGGGCGGCGCAAGGAGACCTACGTCGGCCCCTGGCTGCCCGAACCGCTGCTGACCACGCCCGACGTGGCCGAGGACGTCGAGCTGGCCGACAGCGTCTCGATGGCGATGCTGCTGGTGCTGGAGACGCTCACCCCGACGGAGCGGGCGGTGTTCGTGCTGCGCGAGGTGTTCGGCCTCGGGTACGGCGAGATCGCCGGGGCCGTCGACAGGAGCCCGGCCGCGGTCCGCCAGATCGCCCACCGGGCACGGGCCCACGTCGCCGCGCGCCGGCCGCGCGGGGTCGCTTCCGCCGCCGAGACCCGCCGTACCGTCGAAGCGTTCCAGCGGGCGGTCGAGACGGGTGACCTGCGGCGCCTGCTCGACATCCTCGCGCCGGACGTCGTCCTGCTGACCGACGGCGGCGGGGTCGTCCCCGCCGCGCCGGCGCCCGTCGTCGGGGCGGCCCGGGTGGCCCGAGTGCTGGGCAGGATCGCCGCCGCGATGTCGCTGGAGCCGACACAGGTCAACGGTGACCCGGCGCTGCTCGTCCGGCTCGGCGGGCAGATCGACACCGTCCTGGCGGTGCGCGTCGACGACGGCCTCGTCACCGGTCTCTACGCCGTGCGCAACCCCGAGAAGCTGTCGCAGCTGGGGCGGGAGACCGCCTTGCGCCGCTGAGCACGAAGGGCGGGGAGGGGGCGGGTCAGTGGTCGCGCTCGTACGCGGCGATCAGCTCGCCGCACCGCTTCACGTCGGCGGCCATCGCCACCAGGAGGTCGTCGATCGTGTCGAACTTCAGCATCCCGCGTACGTAGGCGAGGAAGTCGACGGCCACGTGCAGCCCGTACAGGTCCAGGCCGACGCGGTCGATCGCGTACGCCTCCACCGTCCGCTCGGTGCCGTCGAACTGCGGGTTGGTGCCGACCGAGATCGCGGCGGGCATCGACTCGCCCGCCACCTCCAGCCAGCCCGCGTAGACGCCGTCGGCGGGGATCGCGGTGTGCGGGAGGGTCTCCACGTTGGCCGTGGGGAAACCCAGCTCGCGACCGCGCTGGGCGCCGCGCACCACGACGCCCTCCACCCGGTGCGGGCGGCCCAGGATCTCGGCGGCGCCCGCCACATCACCCTCCGAGACGAGCCGGCGGGTGAGGGTGGAGGAGAACGGCTGGCCGCCGCCCGCCGCGCCGGTCACGAACAGGTCGATGACCTCGACGGTGTAGTCGTAGGTGGCGCCCAGCTCGGTCAGCAGGGCCACGTTCCCCGCCGCCTTGTGGCCGAAGCGGAAGTTGGGGCCCTCGATGACGGCCTTCGCGTGCAGCTTGTCGACGAGGACCTTCACGATGAAGTCGGCGGGCGACAGCTTCGAGAACTCCGCGGTGAACGGCAGGATCAGCACCGCGTCCACGCCCAGCTCCGCCATGAGTTCGGCGCGGCGGTGGTGCGGGGCGAGCAGCGGCGGGTGGCTGCCGGGGCGGACGACCTCGCTGGGGTGCGGGTCGAAGGTGACGACGACGGACGGAACGCCCAGCTCACGGGCGCGCTCGACGGCGCGCCCGATGATCAGCTGGTGTCCGCGGTGCACGCCGTCGTAGGAGCCGATGGTGACGACGCTGCGTCCCCAGTCCTGGGGGATGTCCTCCAAGCCACGCCAGCGCTGCACTGTGACCGCTCCTCGCCCGAACCTGTGTACGTGTGTATGTCGATTACGCAGGTCTAAGACTGCCATGCTCACGCCCCGCCGCCTGCATCGGCATCGGCATCGCCTGACGTGATGTCTCCAACGCCTCCACCGTGCGCCGGGCGCTGGGGCCCACCACCGCGGCCCACTCCTGCGGGGCGTCGGCGAGCCAGCGGATGACGAGGGCGGCGAATCCGGGCACGTCCTGGGCCAGTTCGACCAGGCACCTATCGAAGCGGGCGGCGCCCTCCGGAGTGCGGACGAGGAGCATGCCGGTGCGGTGGACGAGCGCGCGCGTACGGATCTCCGGGCGGGCCCCCGCCCCGGCCGCCGCGGCCTGGAGCAGGGCGCACAGCACGTCCGGGTCGCGTCCGGTGGTCTGCTCGAACTCCAGCAGGACCTCCAGCAGCTCGGCCCGCAGCGGCCGGGAGGCGGCGGACCCGGCCCCGGCGAGCACCCGGGCCAGTGCGGCGCGGACCGCCGGCGGGGCGGGGCGGTCCCTCAGGAGCCCGGTGACCAGGGGGAGGAGCAGTGCGCGGGCGGCGGGGCCGTGTTCGAGGCGGAGGTCGACGTACTCCGCCGCGTGCGTGCCGTCCTCCGGGTGGGCGTCGATGTACTCGCGCACGAGCCCGGCGACGTGCAGCGCGAGCGCGGGCGTGTCGAGCCCGGCCAGGGCCCGCAGCACCGCACCGGCGCCGTCGCCGGGGCGGGCCAGACGGGCGCGGAGGGCGGCGAGCACCGGCTCCGGGTGGGCCGGGAAGACCTCGGCGAGCAGCTCCACGGGGAGCCGGGGGTCGCCGTGCGCGAAGAGCCTCAGGGCCTGCGGGAGGTGGCGGCCCCTGGTCTGCGGGTCCCGGACGAGGAGGGTGAGGGCGGCGGCGTGCAGGCCGGCGTCCTCGGGGCGCTCCAGCAGGGCCAGGGCGGCGGAGCGGAGCAGGGACCGGTCGCCCTCGGCGGTGACCCGCGGCTGGAGGAGCCCGCCGTACCGGGCGGCGGCGGAGCGGCGGGCCGGGCGGTCCTCGTCGCGGGCCCAGCGCTCCACGGCCCGGCAGAGCGCGGTGGGCTCGTCCTCGGCGAGCGCGGCGAGCAGCTCGCCGGCCCTGGGGTGCGGGGTGGACACCAGCGCGTCGGTGAGGTCGTCGACGGCCAGGTCCCGGCGGGCGTGGAGCAGGGCCTGCGCGGCGGCGGCGACGGTGGGGCGCAGGGGTACGTCCGGCGCGTGGGCTCCCACGAGCAGCGGGCGCTCGTCGGTGAACCAGCGGCAGAGCAGCGGCTGCACGGTGCGGGCATCGAGCGCCAGGCGGCGGGCCACCGCGTCCAGATACCGCTCGTCGCCGTCGGTGCGGGCCGCCCCGTCGGCCGGCAGGAGGCGGCGCAGCAGGTCGATGCGGTCCTCCTCGGGCAGCCGCAGCCGCCGCCAGAACCAGGGCCCGAACTCCCCGTACGCCTTGGGGCCCGCCGGTCCCCCGGCGGCGGCCGCTCGCCGGGTGATGCGCCCGGCGAGGACCCGCAGGACGCCGAGGTACGGGCGGGCGTCGGGCACCCGGAGCAGGCTCCCGCCCAGGAGGTGGGCGGCCCACCAGGCGGCGTCCGCGTCGCGGGGGCCCTCGTCGCTCCAGAGCCGGTCCAGCGCCTCGATCAGGTCGGCCATCCGGTGCGCGAGCGCGGCGGTGCCCTGGCGGCGGCCGAGGAGCACCATCGCCTGGATCACCGGCCCGATCCGGTGCCGGGGCACGGGCAGGGAACGGGGCCCGTCGGCGGCGCCGCCCTGCCCCACGGCACGGGGCTCCCCGACGGCCCGGGGGCGCGGCACCCGCTCCCGCCCGCCGCTCCCCCGGTGCCAGCGGTGCACCAGGGAGCGCAGCGCCGCGTCCAGGTCCAGATGCGCGCCCTGCACCCAGTCGCCCAGCTCCTCGTGGGCGAAGCGGTAACCGGCCCCGGCCGGGACCAGGAGCCCCTCGGTCAGCACGGCCGAGGCCCACCCGGTGCGCCAGGGGAAGACCTCCTCGAACGCCTCCCGGTCCAGCTCCCCCTGCCCCGGGCCCAGACAGCGCCGGGCCGCCTCGTGGACCTGGCCCGCCACCCGGGCGGCCAGCCGGCGTACGGCGGTGCCGCGGGGCTGCTCGTCGGCGGCGGCCGCGATCCGCACCGCGATGCGCACGCACATGAGGTCCAGGTGGGCGCCGAAGACGTCCTCGGTGTCGGGGCGGCCCGGGACGCCGGGCGGCAGGGCCTCGCGGACCTCGGCGAGCAGCCGCAGGGTGAGCGGGTGGCGGTCGTGGCCGGGGGCGAGGGCGTGCGGCGGGATGCCGAGGCGTTCCTTGGCCCGTTCGGCCTGGTCGGGGGTGAGGTCGGCCAGGCGCAGGGCCGGGGGCAGCCCGCGGGCGGGGCGGCCGGGGCGGTGCAGGGCGCCGGGCGGGTAGAGGGCCCCGGCCGTCCCCCAGTGCTCGGGGCGGCAGGCGACGACGAGCCGGACGCCGTGCTCGCGCAGCCAGGTGGCGGTGGACGCCGTCCACTCGGCGAGCCGGTGGGCCGGCAGCGGCGGCATCTCCTCGGGGCCGTCCAGGACCACGAGGAGGGGGCGGCCCGCCTCGGCGGCGAGAGCGGCGATCCGCTCCGCCGTCGCCGTCGCCATGTCGCCGAGGGCCCCGGCCGCGGCGACGATCCGGGCCGAGCGGGTGAGCGTACGGTCGGCCGCGTCCACGATCGAGGTGTCGTCGGCGAGCAGGTCGGCGCCGCGCAGCCAGAGGGTGGGGGCGGGCTCCTCGCCGTCGGCCCGGCGGGCGGCGAGGGCGGCCAGCTCGGTGGTGCGGCCGGTGCCGGGGGCGCCGACGAGGCCCAGGACCGGGCCCGTACCGGCTTCGAAGGCGGCGAACTCCGCGCTCACGTCGGTGCGCTCGACCGGTGCGGTGCGGGCCTTCGGTCCGTCCGCCGAGCCGACGGAGGTGGCGGTGAGCTGGAGGGCGCTGGCGAGGTTGAGGTCGGGGCCGTAGCCGGGGGCGGCGGTGGCGTTGCGCTCCAGGAGGGCGTCCAGGGTGGCGTCGGCGCCGCGCGGGAGGGGCAGGGCGAGCCCGGCGGCCTCGTACGGGGTGGTGAGGGCGGTGCACAGGAGGCCGAGGACCGCGCCGGTGGCCGGGTCGCCGACCGGTCCCCCGATCGCCGCGCCGCCGGAGCGCAGGGCGTCGCGCCCGTCGGTGCCGAGGGCGAGTTCCAGGGCGGCGGGGACGGGGTGGGGGCCGTCCGGGGCGGTGTAGGTGGCGGGGGTGGTGCCCAGGACCCGGGCCTCGCGGCGGCCGTGGGCGGCGATCCCGACGTAGCTGCCGGGCTCGATCCGGTCCCGTACGGCGATGGGCAGCGGCTCCACGCCGAGGGCCTCGGGGCCGCCCGTACGCAGGAGGGCGAGGCCGAGGGCGGGGAGCGCGGTGATGTCGTCGGGGCCGACGGAACAGGTGCGGCCGTCGGTGCCGTGGAGGAGGAACGGGCCCGGGGAGGTGACGGCCTGGTGGGCGGTGACGACCGTGCCGCGGTCGTCCGCGACGAATCCCGTCCCCCGCGGCCGGCCGGCCTGATCACAGATTCTCACCAGCGTCGACCGGTCCCCACTGCCCATGGTCCGACGTTAGGCCGTCGGTGATCTCCAGGAGTAGCGCGGACGGGGAACGCGCCCCCCACGCCCCCGCCATTCGCTCCGAGCGCCCGTCCGATGGGGTGAATAGGCGTGTCCCGTCGGGAGCAGAGATGGCCCCGGGGCGGGGAAGGTGGAGCGGGCGCCGGATGGGGGATGGGTGCCCGCTCCACACAGGAGGTGCGGGGAGCGGGCGCCCGGGAAAGACGGCTCGGGCCGGCGCCCGGGAATGACCGATCGGGCCGGCGCCCGGGAAAGACGGCTCGGGCTCGTCCGGGGAGCGGCTCAGGCGAAGACGGCGAGGCTCTTGGCCTTGCCCTTCTCCTCCTCCACGAGCACGAGGAACGCCCCGTCCGGCCCGAAGACCGCGACCGGCCCCGGCGGGTAGGCGGGCATGTCCAGCCGTACGCCGTTCAGGAGCAGCTTGGCGCGCTTCTCGTCCACGTCCCAGCGGGAGAAGGCGGAGGCGGCCGCCTCGGCGACGGGCATCACCGTCAGCTCCTCCTGGTGCGCCTCCAGCGTGCGGGCCGCGTCCAGTCCGTACGGGCCGACGCGGGTGCGGCGCAGGGCGGTCAGGTGGCCGCCGACACCGAGTCCGGCACCGAGGTCCCGGGCGAGGGCGCGGATGTACGTGCCCGAGGAGCAGACGACGGAGACGACCAGGTCCAGGACGGGGGTGCCGTCCTCGGCGACGGCCTCGCGGACGTCGTAGACGCGGAAGGAGGAGACGGTCACCGGGCGGGCCGGGATCTCGAACTCCTCGCCGCCGCGCACCCGCGCGTAGGACCGCTTGCCGTCGATCTTGATGGCGCTGACCTTGGACGGGACCTGCATGATCGCGCCGGTCAGGGCCGCCACCCCGGCGTCGATGCCTTCGCGGGTCACGCCGGACGCGTCGGTGGACGAGGTGATCTCGCCCTCGGCGTCGTCGGTGACGGTGTCCTGGCCGAGCCGGATCGTGCCCAGGTACTCCTTCTCGGTCAGCGCGAGGTGGCCCAGGAGCTTGGTGGCCCGCTGGACGCCGAGCACGAGCACCCCGGTCGCCATCGGGTCGAGCGTCCCGGCGTGGCCGACGCGGCGGGTGCGGGCGATGCCGCGCATCTTGGCCACGACGTCGTGCGAAGTGAAGCCGGACGGCTTGTCGACGATGACAAGGCCGTCCTCCCGTCGCCCGCCACCGCCCTTGTCCGAGGTCGCTTCGCTCCCTCTGTGATCATCTGGCGTGTTGGTCTGCTGCTCGGTCATGCGGAGGCCGGGCCCTCGTTCTTCTCGGAGGGGCCGTCGGCCGCGGCCTCGTCGTCCTCGTCCTCGGGCTTGCGGTACGGGTCGGCGTCGCCGGCGTACTTGGCGCCCGTGGACACCTCGCGCACCTCCGCGTCCTTGGCCCGCGCCTTGTCGAGGAGGTCCTCGATGGTGCGGGCGTTGTCCGGGAGGGCGTCCGGGACGAAGGCCAGGCTCGGCGTGAACCGGACCCCGGTCTGCCGGCCGACCTCGGAACGGAGGACGCCCTTGGCGCTCTCCAGCGCCGCGGCGGAGGCCGCGCGCTCCTCGTCGTCGCCGTAGACCGTGTAGAAGACCGTGGCCTCCCGCAGGTCGCCGGTGACCCGGGCGTCCGTGATCGTCACGAATCCCAGCCGCGGATCCTTGATTCGCCGGTCCAGGGTCTCCGCGACCACGACCTGGATGCGATCGGCCAGCTTGCGGGCCCGCGCGTTGTCGGTCACCGGTCCGTCACTCTTCCTTCTGGTTTCGCTTGACTGTCAGTCTTCGTCACTGTGCAGCCGCCGTCTCACCGACAGCAGCTCCACCTCGGGGCGGGCGGCGACCAGCCGCTCGCACCGGTCCAGTACGTCCGTCAGGTGTCCGGTGTCACCGGAGACCATGGCGAGGCCGATCTCGGCCCTGCGATGGAGATCCTGCCCGCCGGTCTCCGCCGCACTCACCGCGTACTTGCGCTGGAGTTCGGCGACGATCGGACGGACGACGGAGCGTTTCTCCTTCAACGACCGTACGTCGCCGAGGAGCAGATCGAAGGACAGGGTCCCCACATACATGTGTGTCCGGATGTCCCGCCGGTTCGGGTTCGTGCCCCGCCAGAGCTTGGCGGGGACACTCAGAACCGTACCGGAACGGCCGGGGCCGATCGACGGAAATACGACCCGTCGACCGGCCCCGACCGTGGTGGCCGGGTTCCGGAGGCGGACCTCCGGAACCCCGCCGAACCCCTGCGGATCAGCCTCGCGGCTTCTCGCGCATCTCGTACGTCGCGATGACGTCGTCGATCTTGATGTCGTTGAAGTTTCCGAGGTTGATACCGCCCTCGAAGCCTTCGCGGATCTCGGTGACGTCGTCCTTGAAGCGGCGCAGACCGGAGATGTTGAGGTTCTCCGCGATGACCTTGCCATCGCGCAGCAGGCGCGCCTTGGTGTTGCGCTTGACCTCGCCGGAGCGGACCAGCACACCGGCGATGTTGCCCAGCTTGGACGAGCGGAAGATCTCGCGGATCTCCGCCGTGCCGAGCTCGACCTCTTCGTACTCCGGCTTGAGCATGCCCTTGAGGGCCGCTTCGATCTCTTCGATCGCCTGGTAGATGACCGAGTAGTACCGGACGTCCACGCCTTCGCGCTCGGCCATCTGCTCGGCACGCCCCGCGGCGCGCACGTTGAAGCCGATCACGATGGCGTCGGAACCCGTCGCCAGGTTGATGTCCGACTCGGTGACCGCACCCACACCGCGGTGCAGGACCCGGATGTCGACCTCTTCACCGACGTCGAGCTGGAGCAGCGAGGACTCGAGAGCCTCCACCGAACCGGACGCGTCGCCCTTGATGATGAGGTTGAGCTCCTGGACCAGACCGGCCTTGAGCGCCTCGTCCAGGTTCTCCAGGGAGAACCGGACACCCTTGCGGGCGAAGTTGGCGTTGCGCTCACGGGCGGCACGCTTCTCGGCGATCTGACGGGCCGTACGGTCCTCGTCGACGACCAGGAAGTTGTCGCCGGCGCCCGGGACGTTGGTGAGACCGAGCACCAGGACGGGGGTCGAGGGACCCGCCTCCTGCACGTTCTGACCGTTGTCGTCGAGCATGGCGCGCACCCGGCCGTAGGCGTCGCCCACGACCATCGTGTCGCCGATGCGCAGCGTTCCGCGCTGGACCAGGACGGTCGAGACGGCACCGCGACCGCGGTCGAGGTGGGACTCGATCGCAATACCCTGCGCGTCCTGCTCCGGGTTGGCCCGCAGGTCCAGCGAGGCGTCGGCGGTGAGGACGACGGCCTCCAGGAGCGCCTCGATGTTGAGGCCCTGCTTGGCGGAGATGTCGACGAACATGGTGTCGCCGCCGTACTCCTCGGCCACCAGCCCGAACTCGGTGAGCTGACCGCGCACCTTGGTCGGGTCGGCACCCTCGACGTCGATCTTGTTGACCGCGACCACGATCGGCACCTCGGCCGCCTTGGCGTGGTTCAGCGCCTCGATCGTCTGGGGCATCACACCGTCGTTGGCCGCCACCACGAGGATCGCGATGTCGGTCGACTTCGCACCACGTGCACGCATGGCGGTGAACGCCTCGTGACCCGGGGTGTCGATGAAGGTGATCTTGCGGTCCTCGCCGTTGACCTCGGAGGAGACCTGGTAGGCACCGATGTGCTGGGTGATGCCGCCGGCCTCGCCCGCGATGACGTTGGTCTTGCGGATCGCGTCCAGAAGACGGGTCTTACCGTGGTCGACGTGACCCATGACGGTCACGACCGGCGGACGGGAGACCAGGGCCTCTTCGCCGCCCTCGTCCTCGCCGAACTCGATGTCGAAGGACTCGAGCAGCTCGCGGTCCTCCTCCTCGGGGCTGACGATCTCCAGGACGTAGTTCATCTCGTCCGCGAGGAGCCGCAGCGTCTCGTCGGAGACGGACTGCGTCGCCGTGACCATCTCGCCGAGGTTCATCATCACGGCGACGAGCGACGCCGGGTTGGCGTTGATCTTCTCCGCGAAGTCGGTGAGCGAGGCACCGCGCGACAGCCGGACGGCCTGTCCGTTGCCGCGAGGCAGCATGACGCCGCCGACGGACGGGGCCTGCATGGCCTCGTACTCCTGGCGCCTCTGCCGCTTCGACTTACGGCCACGACGCGCCGGACCGCCGGGACGGCCGAACGCACCCTGCGTGCCACCACGGCCACCGGGACCACCCGGACGACCGCCGAAGCCGGGACGGCCGCCGAAGCCGCCGCCGCCACCGGGACGACCGGCACCGCCGCCGCCACCGGGACCTGCCGGACGGCCTGCGAAGCCGCCGCCACCGCCACCGGGACGACCGGCGAACCCGCCGCCACCGCCGCCGGGACGACCCGCGCCGCCGCCGCCACCGGGGCGACCGCCGCCGCCGGGACCACGGCCACCGCCGGGGCCACCACCGGGACGCGGGCCGGCAGCGGGACGCTGCGGCATCATGCCCGGGTTGGGACGGTTACCGGCGGGACCGCCGCCGGGACGCGGAGCCTGCGGGCGGGGCATGCCGCCCGGAGTGGGACGGGCACCGCCCTGAGCCTGACCACCCTGGGGGCGCGGGGCGCCACCGGGGCCGCCCTGGGGACGCGGGGCGCCGGGGCGCTCCGAGCCGCCACCGGGGCGCGGGGCACCGCCGGGACGGGGCGCCGAGGGGCGCGCCATGCCGGTGGAACCGCCGGAGGTGAAGGGGTTGTTGCCCGGACGGGGACCGGCCGGACGGGCGCCGCCGGGGCGCGGTGCGCCCTGGCCCGCGGGGCGTGCGGGGCGGTCTCCGCCACGCTCGCCACCACGGCCGCCGTCACGCTGACCACCGTCACGGGAGCCACCGTCACGCTGACCGCCGGCCGGGGCCGGACGGGCAGGGCCACCGGCAGGACGCGGTCCCGGGGCGGCGGCCGCGGGACGCGGGGCCTGGGGCTGCTGGGGGGCGGCCGGCTGGGCCGGAGCCGGGGCCGAGAACTCGGCGGCCGGGACCGGGGTCACCGGGGCCGCCTTCGGCGCGGGCTTCGGGCCCGGACGGGGGCCCGCCGACGGCGCGGAGGGCGCCGCGGGGGTGCTGGTCTCCGGAGCCTGGGCAGCGGCCGGCTTGGGAGCCGGTGCGCCGGGCTTCGGGGCAGCGGGACGTGCCGCGGCGGCCGGGGAGGGCGCCGCGGGCTTCGCGGGCGTCGCCTTGCGGGGCGCGCCAGGCTTCGCAGCGGACTTGCCGGCGTTGCCGCCGGGCCCCTGCAGTGCGTCGGTCAACTTACGTACAACCGGCGCCTCGATCGTCGAGGACGCCGAACGGACGAACTCACCGAGTTCTTGGAGCTTGGCCATGACGACCTTGCTCTCCACTCCGAACTCCTTGGCGAGTTCGTATACCCGGACCTTAGCCACTTCGCTCCTTTTAGGTCCGGGTTACCGCCGGACCGTCGCTACTTCATGGGCGTACTCATCGCGTACTCATCGAGTGCTCATCGCAATCTCGACCTACTTCCAACTCGCGAGGTACCTGACCGCACGGGGTCCCGTGCCGTTCACTTTCTTACGGTGTCACCCGCTCGACGAACCGCGTGAGTTCCGCGGTGTCGAACGGCCCCTCGGCCTTGAGGGCCCGGGGGAATGCCCGGCGGCGAACCGCCAGGTCGAGACAGACAGAGGTGGGGTGCACGTAAGCACCCCGGCCGGGCAGCGTACCGCGTGGATCAGGGGCGCAGGCGCCCTCGTCCACCACGATGCGCAGCAGCTCGCTCTTGGCCGCTCGCTCCCGGCATCCCACACAGGTTCGCTCGGGGCAAGCGCGGGCTTGCGTCCGGCCAGACACGTTTAAGTCTACCTCCCCGTACCGACCTCACCCCTTTGGGGCAAGAATCGAACGGACGTTGTCGTGATCTCAGCGTCGTACGGCCCAGATCTATTCCCTGGAACCGCTCCGGGTCAACGCCTTTCCGAACGCTCCCGGGCCCGCTCGGCCCGCTCACGGTCGGCGTTCTCGCGCTCCTCGTCCGTCTCGGTGTCCGGCCGGATGTCGATGCGCCAGCCGGTGAGGCGGGCGGCCAGGCGGGCGTTCTGGCCCTCCTTGCCGATCGCCAGCGACAGCTGGTAGTCCGGCACGGTGACCCGGGCGGAGCGGGCGCCGAGGTCGACGACCTCGACCTTGCTCACCCGGGCCGGCGAGAGCGCGTTGGCGACCATCTCGGCCGGGTCGTCCGACCAGTCCACGATGTCGATCTTCTCGCCGTGCAGCTCGGCCATGACATTACGCACACGGCCGCCCATCGGGCCGATGCAGGCGCCCTTGGCGTTGAGGCCCGAACGGGTGGAGCGGACCGCGATCTTGGTGCGGTGGCCGGCCTCCCGGGCGATGGCGGAGATCTCGACGGAACCGTCGGCGATCTCCGGGACCTCCAGCGCGAAGAGCTTCTTCACCAGGTTGGGGTGGGTGCGCGAGAGCGTCACGGAGGGTCCGCGCACGCCCTTGGCGACCCGTACGACATACGTACGAAGACGCAGGCCGTGGGTGTACTCCTCGCCCGGCACCTGCTCCTGCACCGGCAGCATGGCCTCCATCTTGCCGATGTCGACCAGGACGTTCTTGGGGTCCTTGCCCTGCTGGACGACGCCGGTGACGACATCGCCCTCGTGGCCCGCGTACTCCCCGAAGGTCCGGTCGTCCTCGGCGTCGCGCAGCCGCTGCAGGATGACCTGCTTGGCGGTGGTCGCGGCGATCCGGCCGAAACCGGAGGGGGTGTCGTCGAACTCCTTGGGCTCCTGGCCCTCTTCGAGGTCGGCCGGGTCCTCCTTGGCCCACACGGTGACGTGGCCGTTCTCGTCGAGCTTCACGCGCGCCCGGCGGTAGCTGCCGTCGGTGCGGTGGTACGCGATGAGGAGGGCCGACTCGATCGCCCCGACGAGCACGTCGAACGGGATCTCCTTGTCCTGCGCCAAGCCCTTCAGAAGCTTCACATCGATGTCCACGGCTACGCCTCCTCTTCCTTCTTGTCCTTGCGGTTGAATTCGATCTCCACACGCGCCTTGGCGATCTCGTCGAAGGCGAGGCGGCGGGAGGTGGGCTTGCGGCCCTTGACGCCGGGCACCTCGAGGTCGAGCCCGTCCTCGTCCACCGCGAGGATGCGGGCGACCAGCTCACCGGAGCCGTCGGCGGCGAGGTGGAACCTGGCCAGCCGTCCGGTGGCGCGTACGTAGTGGCGGTGCTCGGTCAGCGGGCGGTCCGCGCCGGGGGAGCTGACTTCGAGGACGTACTCGCCCTCGCCCATCACGTCGCTCTCGTCCAGCTTCTGGGAGATCGCGCGGCTCAGCTCCGCGCAGGTGTCCAGCTCCACGCCCTCGTCGGAGTCCACGATGACCCGCAGCACTCCACGTCGGCCGGCCCGGGACACCTCGATCTCCTCGAGGTCCAGCTGCTGCGCGCTGACGAGCGGTTCCAGCAACCCGCGCAGCCTCTCGCTCTGGGTGGTGCTCATCCGGGTGACTCCTCGGCCGCGTGTGCTGTTGTGGGGATCGTCGTGTGTCAGGTCAAAGGGTATCCGGTCGCCAGGGGTGTTGCCGTCCGCCTGCCCTGTCACCGCGGGTACGCTCGCCTGCGGTGATCACTTCAGGACAGATCCTGTCAGGATCGGTCCCGGCCCGAAGGAGAAACGTGCGGCGCACGGGGACGACCCGCAGGGGCGCGCTCACCGCGACGGGGGCTCTCGCACTGGGTGCGGTGCTGACCGGCTGCGGGGGCGACGAGGAGACCGAGGGCCGCCGCGGGCCCGTACGGACCGAGGCCGAGGCGGTCAGGGTTGAGCGGAAGCTGCGGACGGCGGCGGCGCGCACCGGCGCGTCGACGCTCGCCCACTACGACCTGGTCGCCGAGGTCCACCCGGGGCTCGCCCAGGGCCTGGCGCCCCTGCGGGCGGCCGTACGGGAGCACACCAGGGTCCTGTCGGCGGGCGGCGGGAAGGCGGCCGTCCCGCCCGCGCCCGGTCCGGTCCCCGCCGACGCCGAGGCCGCCGTGAAGGAACTGGCCGCCGCCGAGCGCCGCCGGGCCGACGCGCACGCCGAGGCCCTGCTCACCGCCGAGCCGGAGCTGGCGCGGCTGCTGGCCTCGGTGGCCGCGGCCGCGGCGGCGCACGCGTATCTGCTGACCGAGCTGGCCAAGGAGACCTCCCCATGACCGTCCGGACCGCCCCCGCCGAGGACGGGGCACCCTCCCCCGCCCTCACCGCCACGCAGGCCGCGCTGGCCGCCGAGCACGCCGCGGTCTACGGGTACGGGGTGCTCGGCGGCCGGGTCCCCGGCAAGCGGCGCACCGAGGCGAACGCGGCGTACGACGGGCACCGCGCACGCCGGGACACCCTCATGCGCACCGTGCGTGACCTGGGCGGTGCGCCGGTCGCCGCCGACGCCGCGTACGCTCTGCCCTTCGCGGTCGCCGACAGCGCGTCGGCCGTCCGCCTCGCCGCCGTCCTGGAGGACCGGGTGGCGGGTGTCTACTCCGATCTCGTACGGGCCACCGAAGGGCCCGCGCGCGCCGAAGCGGCGGGCGCGCTGCGGGAGGCCGCCGTGCGGGCGGCCCGCTGGAGAGGCGGCAACGTAGCCTTTCCGGGGCTCGCCGAGCGGGCCCCGGGCACCGATCCGGCCGCCACGGGCCCGGTGGAGGCCGCGGGCCAGGACACTCCCCAGGACTGATCGAGGGACCGGAAAGGGAACAACGGACGTATGGGTTTCGAACCGCCGCAGCGCCTGGTGCGCGCGCTCGGCGAGATGTACGGGGACGGCGAGGCGGCCGACTGGCTGGACCGGCTCCCCACGCTCACCGAACGGGCCGTCGGCGCCGCCGGGCCGGACCTCGCCGTGGAGCGGGTGGCCGCCCCCGGCGGGCGCAGCGCCCTGGTGCTCCTGGTGCGGCGGGCCGACGGAACCCCGGCCGTGCTGAAGATCGCCCCGCCGCGCGCCGAACCGGAGCAGGAGCGGGCGGCGCTTGCGCACTGGAACGGCTGGGGCGCGGTGAAGCTGCTGGACCCCCCGGAACTCGACGCGGCCGGACTCGACGCCTGCGGTGCGGTGCTGCTGGAGCGGCTGCACCACGAGGTGTCGCTGCGTTCGCTGCCGGAGGCCAAGGCCCTGCTGGAGGCGGCGGGCACGGTCCGGCGGCTGTGGGTGGAGCCGCCGGCCGGGCACCCCTTCGAGACCGTGGCCGAGCGGACCGGGCGGCAGACGGCGGGGATGCAGTCGGCCGCCGAGGCCGATCCGGAGCTGGCGCCACTGGTGGACGCGGCCCTCGCGGCACGGACGGAACTGGTGGAGGGCTCCCCCGAACTCCTGCTGCTGCACGGCAACTTCCGCCAGAGCAAGGTGCTCTCCGGCGAGCGTGCCCCGTGGCTGACGGTGGGTCCGGAGCCGCTGGTGGGTGAGCGCGCCTACGACCTGGCGCGGCTGGTGCGGGACCGGGTGGAGGACCTGATCGCCTCCCCGGGCGGCCCGGTGACGGCCCGGCGGCGGGTCAAGAAGCTCGCGGAGTCGCTGGAGGTGGAACAGGCGCGGCTGCACGGCTGGACGCTGTTCCGGGCGGTGGAGTCGGGCACCCGCGCGCTGGCCGAGGGGCGGCGGCAGGTGGGCGAGGTCAACCTGGAGTTCGCGGGCTGGCTGTAGGAGCGCGTACGTACGCGGTACGAGGAGGGCCCCCGCGCTCGGTGCGCGGGGGCCCTCCTTCTACGTGATCAGGGCTGACCGGTCTCGTACGGAATGAGGCCGGACCGGTCTCGTACGTGATCAGGGCTGACCGGCCTTGTACGGGACCAGACCGGGCCGGTCCCGTACGGGAGCAGACGGCCGGTCCCGTACAGGACAAGACCGGACCTGCCTCGTACGGGACCGGACCGACCGACCTTCGTACAGGATCAGGCCAGGTCGGCCGTGAGGCGGGCGATGGCCTCGTCCACCGTGAGCTCCTCGCGCTCGCCGGTGCGGCGGTCCTTCAGCTCCAGGACGCCGTCGGCCGAGCGGCGCCCCGCGACCAGGATCTTCGGCACGCCGATCAGCTCGGAGTCGGTGAACTTCACGCCGGGCGAGACGCCGGGGCGGTCGTCGACCAGGACCCGCAGGCCCGCCGCGTTGAGCTTCTCCGAGACGTCCAGGGCCAGCTCCGTCTGGAGGGCCTTGCCCGCGGCGACGACGTGGACGTCGGCCGGGGCGATCTCGCGGGGCCAGCACAGGCCCTTGTCGTCGGCGGTCTGCTCGGTGAGGGCGGCCACCGCGCGGGAGACGCCGATGCCGTACGAGCCCATCGTGACGCGGACGGGCTTGCCCTGCTGGCCCAGCACGTCGAGCTGGAAGGTGTCGGCGTACTTGCGGCCGAGCTGGAAGATGTGGCCGATCTCGATGGCGCGGTCCAGGGTGAGGCCCGTGCCGCACGTGGGGCAGGGGTCGCCCTCCTCGACCACGACGACGTCGAGGTACTGGTCGACCTCGAAGTCGCGGCCCGCGACGACGTTCTTCGCGTGCTTGCCCTCCTGGTTGGCGCCGGTGACCCAGGCGGTGCCGGGGGCGACGCGGGGGTCGGCGAGGTAGCGGACCTTCTCCAGGCCCTGGGGGCCGACGTAACCGCGTACGAGGTCGTCGCGGCCGACGAAGTCCTCGGCGGTGACCAGCTCGACGACGGCGGGCGCCAGGTGCTCGCCGAGCTTGCCGAGGTCGACCTCGCGGTGGCCCGGGACGCCGACGGCCACGATCTCGCCGTCCACCTTGACCAGGAGGTTCTTCAGGGTGGCCGAGGCGGGGACGCCCAGGTGCGCGGCGAGGGTCTCGATGGTCGGGGTGTCGGGGGTGTCCAGCTCCTCGATCGCGCCGTGCGCCGAGCCGTCGACCGGGGCGAGCGCGAAGGTCACGGCCTCGGTGTTGGCCGCGTAGTCGCAGTTGGGGCAGTCGGCGAAGGTGTCCTCACCGGCGGCGGCGGGCGCCAGGAACTCCTCGGAGGCGGAGCCGCCCATCGCGCCGGAGACGGCGGAGACGATGCGGTGGTCCAGGCCCAGGCGCTCGAAGATCTTGATGTACGCGGCCCGGTGCAGGGCGTAGGAGTGCGCGAGGCCCTCGTCGGTGGTGTCGAAGCTGTACGAGTCCTTCATCTGGAACTCGCGGCCGCGGAGCACGCCGGAGCGGGGGCGGGCCTCGTCGCGGTACTTCGTCTGGATCTGGTAGAGCATCACCGGCAGGTCCTTGTAGGACGTGCACTGGTCCTTGACGGTCTGGGTGAAGATCTCCTCGTGGGTGGGGCCCAGGAGGTAGTCGCCGCCCTTGCGGTCCTTGAGGCGGAAGAGCAGGTCGCCGTACTCCTCCCAGCGGCCGGACGCCTCGTAGGGCTCCTTGGGCAGCAGGGCGGGCAGCAGGACCTCCTGGGCGCCGATGGCGTCCATCTCCTCGCGGACCACGTTGGAGATGTTGTCCAGGACCTTCTTGCCGAGCGGCAGCCACGACCAGATGCCGGCCGCGTTGCGGCGCACGTACCCGGCGCGGACCAGCAGCTTGTGGCTGAGCGTCTCGGCGTCCGCCGGGTCGTCGCGCAGTGTCTTGATCATCAATCGGGACATGCGCTGGACCTGGGCCATGATGAACTCCTGCTCGCAAGGGTGGTGAGCCCGAGGTTAGCCGGGCGGTGCGGGCAGGCGGAAATCCATTCAGTCCCCGGGCCTCAGCAGCGGCAGGGGCGCGCCCATCACCGCGTACGGCAGCGGGGCGCTGGGGAAGACCACCTGGCGGGCCAGGTCGCGGTAGCCGAGGGCGTGGTAGAGGGCGCGGGCCGGGGAGTCCCGGTCGATCGCGGAGAGGATCGAGCGGGGGTGCGGGACGGCGTCGGTGATGGTGGTGATGAGGGTGCGGCCGAGGCCGTGCTGCTGGTGGTCGGGGTGGACGTGCAGCTCGGTGATGACGAAGGAGTCGTCGAGCCAGCCGTCGGAGCCGGTGGCCCGCAGGTAGGGCTCGACGACGGTGGACCACCAGTGGGCGCGGTCGTTGGGCAGGCCGTAGACGAAGCCGACGAGCCGCCCGTCGGGGGTGAGGGCGCCGAGGGCGCGGGCCTGGGGGTGGTCCAGGTGTCTGAGGACGATGTGGCGGCGTACGTCGATCTCGTCCTGGCTGAGCCCGAAGGCGGCCGCCTGGACGTGGAGGGCTTCATCGACGCGTGCGGCCAGGTCGATGGGGCCGACCTCGATGCCGGGGTCCGCGGGGCCGTTCCCGGTGACTGCTGGTGCCATGCGCGAACCCTACTGGCCGGGGCGGGCGGACCGGGACGCGCGGCGGCCGCGACAGTCCGCCCGCGGGCGGCCCGGTTCGGTCAGAACAGCACGCTCATGAAGGTGCCGGTCTCGCGGAAGCCGACGCGGTGGTAGGCCTTGCGGGCGGGGGTGTTGTAGTCGTTCACGTACAGGCTGACGACGGGGGCGACGTCGGCCAGGGCGTAGCGCAGGACGGCGGCCATGCCGGTCTCGGAGAGGCCCTT
Source organism: Streptomyces sp. NPDC007346 (assembly GCF_040703535.1). Lineage (NCBI taxonomy): Bacteria > Bacillati > Actinomycetota > Actinomycetes > Kitasatosporales > Streptomycetaceae > Streptomyces > Streptomyces sp. NPDC007346. The sequence goes on along the minus strand of NZ_JBEYKR010000023.1, from coordinate 4,864 downwards.
GCCGCGGTGTTCGGGAGCGACCCAGACGCCCTGGATCTGGCAGGCCTGCGGGGTGGCGGCGCCGATCTCGGCCTTGAAGACGACCTTGCCGTCGTCGATCCGGGCGAAGGAGCGGCCGGAGCCGATGAGTTCGGCGACCCGGGCCTGGTAGAGGAGGCCGCCGTCCCCGGCGAGCGGGGAGATGCCGACCTCCTCGGTGAACATCGCCACGCAGGCCGGCATCAGGACCTCGGTCTCGTCCTTGCGGATGCGGCGGACGAGCGGGTCGGGGGTCACGTCGGCGGAGGGGCTCTCGGTGACCATGAGGGGCTGGTTGGCGCGGACCTCGCGGGCGGGGCCCCAGCCCGGCTCCAGCAGTCGCCAGAGCAGGGCCGTGGGCTCGGCGGGGCCGACGATCGAGGAGCAGCGGCGGCCGGCCCGGCGGGCCCGGTCGGCGAAGGCGCGTACGGCTTCGGGGCCGGCGCAGATGGGGACCAGGTTGGCACCGGCGTAGCACAGCGAGCGGAGCCGGCCGTCCGCGTACCAGCCCCACATCTCGCCGCCGAGGCGCCAGGGGTCGAGCCCCGCGACCTGCACGCGGGACGTGACGAAGGCGTTGGCCACGGGCTCGCTCTCCAGGATGGCGAGCGCTGCGCCGAGGTCGCTGGGTTCGAGGACCCGGGTGGTGGTCTGCGTCAACACGAGGGGGCCTCACCATGCGGTCTGCTGATTTCCGCACTGTACCCAAGAAGGCCCTTGAACGCTGCCCGGGTCCGGGAGCGGGCTGCCCACAACGCCGCCGCCTCGCCGGGCCCGGGGCCCGACGAGGCGGTGATGACAGGGAAAGTCGCAGGTCAGCTGATGGAGACCTGGGGCTCGCCGGAGGCGATGCCGTCCTTCTCCATCTGCTCGGCGATCTTCAGGGCTTCCTCGATGAGGGTCTCGACGATCTTCGACTCGGGCACGGTCTTGATGACCTCGCCCTTGACGAAGATCTGGCCCTTGCCGTTGCCGGAGGCGACGCCGAGGTCGGCCTCGCGGGCCTCGCCGGGTCCGTTGACGACGCAGCCCATGACCGCGACGCGCAGCGGGACCTCCATGCCGTCCAGGCCGGCGCTGACCTGGTCGGCGAGCTTGTAGACGTCGACCTGGGCGCGGCCGCAGGAGGGGCAGGAGACGATCTCCAGGCGGCGCTGCTTCAGGTTGAGGGCCTCCAGGATCTGGAGCCCGACCTTGACCTCCTCGGCCGGCGGGGCCGAGAGGGAGACGCGGATGGTGTCGCCGATGCCCTCGGAGAGCAGGGCGCCGAACGCGACGGCCGACTTGATCGTGCCCTGGAACGCCGGTCCGGCCTCGGTGACGCCGAGGTGGAGCGGGTAGTCGCTCTGGGCGGCGAGCTGGCGGTAGGCGTTGACCATCACGACCGGGTCGTTGTGCTTGACCGAGATCTTGATGTCGCCGAAGCCGTGCTCCTCGAAGAGGGACGCCTCCCACAGGGCCGACTCGACGAGGGCCTCGGGGGTGGCCTTGCCGTACTTCTTCAGGAGCCGCGCGTCCAGGGAGCCGGCGTTGACGCCGATCCGGATCGGGGTGCGGGTCTCGGAGGCCGCCTTCGCGATCTCCTTGACCTTGTCGTCGAACTGCTTGATGTTGCCGGGGTTCACACGGACCGCCGCGCAGCCCGCGTCGATCGCGGCGAAGACGTACTTCGGCTGGAAGTGGATATCGGCGATCACCGGGATCTGCGACTTCCTCGCGATCGTGGCGAGCGCGTCGGCGTCGTCCTGGGTCGGGCAGGCCACCCGGACGATCTGGCAGCCGGAGGCCGTCAGTTCGGCGATCTGCTGGAGGGTGGCACCGATGTCCGACGTGCGTGTCGTCGTCATCGACTGCACGGAAACGGGCGCGTCGCCGCCGACCGCGACCGTGCCGACCTGGATCTGTCGGCTGACCCTTCGGTCGGCGAGCTTGGTCGGAACGGCCGGCATTCCGAGAGAAATCGCAGTCATGCGCTGTGCATCCCCAAGGTGTGGATCAAGGTCCCGATATCGGCGGGCTCCGGGCTTCGAGGTTACGGCACCGGAGCCGGGACATACGCACCGTACGGACAAGTCCATCACAAAGTGACCGACCGGACACGAGGCGTGTGCCCGGTGGTCACCTGTGGGACGGAAGGGGCGGCCGGACCGTGCGGGCGTCAGGTGATCTTGACCGGGTTCACGATGTCGGCCACCAGGACCAGCAGCGTGAAGCAGATGAAGAGTCCTGCGACCACGTAGGCGACCGGCATCAGTTTCGCCACGTCGAACGGGCCCGGGTCGGGGCGCCGGAAGACCTTGGCCAGATTGCGCCGCAGCGACTCCCAGAGCGCCCCGGCGATGTGCCCGCCGTCCAGGGGCAGCAACGGCAGCATGTTGAACAGGAACAGCGACAGGTTGAACCCCGCCAGCAGGAACAGCATCATCGCGACCTGGTTCTGGGCCGGGATGTCGAGGTTCATCACCTCGCCGCCGATCCGGGCCGCGCCCACCACGCCGACCGGCGAGTCGTCCGCGCGCAGGCCGTCGCTGAAGGCCGCGTTCCACAGGTCCGGGATCTTGGACGGCAGCGCGATGATCGCGTCGACGCCGTTCTCGATCATGTCGCCCATGCGCACGACGGAGTCGCCGAAGGAGAGCGGCACGATCTCGGTCTGGGCGGCGAAGCCGAGGTAGCCGGCCTTGATGTACTGGTCGGCGATGACCTCGCCCTTGGCGTCCTTCTTCGCGACGGCGTTCTCCCGCAGGACCGCGTCGAGGGTCATCTCCTGGCCGCCGCGCTCGACGGTGATGGTGGCCGGTCCGATGGTCTGGCGGATGCGTTCGGAGAGCGTGGCCCAGTCATCGACCTTCTCGCCGTCGAAGGCGACGATCCGGTCGCCCTCCTTCAGGCCGGCGGCCTTGGCCGGGGAGACCGGGTCGGTGTCCTTGCAGGTGTCGCGCTTCTCGCTCTGGGAGATCACGCACTGCTGTACGCCGGCGACCTCGGTGGTCTGCGTCTGGAAGCCGAAGGTCATCGCGACGCCCATGAAGATCGCGATGGCGAGGATGAGGTTCATGAACGGGCCGGCGAACATCACGATGACGCGCTTCCACGGCTTGCGCGTGTAGAAGAGCCGCTTCTCGTCGCCGGGTTCGAGCTCCTCGTACGCGGCGGAGCGGGCGTCCTCGATCATGCCGCGCCACGGTGAGGTGGAGCGGGCCTCCAGGCGGCCGTCGGCGCCGGGCGGGAACATCCCGATCATGCGGATGTAGCCGCCGGCCGGGATGGCCTTGATGCCGTACTCGGTGTCGCCCTTCTGCTTCGACCAGAGCGTGGGGCCGAATCCGACCATGTACTGCGGGACCCGGATGCCGAACATCTTGGCCGTGGAGAGGTGGCCCAGCTCGTGCCAGGCGATGGAGAACAGCAGGCCCACGACGAAGACGGCGATCCCCAGAACCGTCAGCAGGATCGAGGTCAGACTCATGCGCGCGCCTCCGCTGTCGCTTTCGCCGAGAGTTCCCGGGCCCGTGCGCGGGCCCAGGTTTCCGCTTCGAGGACGTCCGCGACGCTGAGCGGGGTTCCCGGGGCGGGGGTGCCGTGTTCGGACACCACAGCGGTGACCGTATCCATGATTCCGTTGAAGGGCAGCTGTCCGGCGAGGAAGGCGTCGACGCACTCCTCGTTCGCCGCGTTGAAGACGGCGGGGGCCGTCGAGCCGAGCGTACCGACGTGGCGGGCGAGCCCGACCGACGGGAAGGCCTCGGTGTCCAGCGGGAAGAACTCCCACGTGGAGGCCTTCGACCAGTCGAAGGCGGGGGCCGCGTCCGGGACCCGCTCGGGCCAGCCGAGGCCGATGGCGATGGGGCCGCCCATGTCCGGCGGGGTGGCCTGGGCGAGGGTGGAGCCGTCGGTGAACTCGACCATGGAGTGCACGTAGGACTGCGGGTGGACGACGACCTCGATGCGGTCGAAGGGGATGTCGTAGAGGAGGTGCGCCTCGATGACCTCGAGGCCCTTGTTGACCAGTGTCGCGGAGTTGATCGTGATCACCGGGCCCATCGCCCAGGTGGGGTGGGTGAGCGCCTGTTCCCGGGTGACGTCGGCCAGCTCCTCGCGCGTACGGCCCCGGAAGGGACCGCCGGAGGCGGTGACGACGAGCTTGCGGACATCGGCGCGGGTGCCGGCGGCCAGGGCCTGGAAGAGCGCGGCGTGCTCGGAGTCGACCGGGATGATCTGGCCGGGGGCGGCCAGCGCCTTCACCAGCGGGCCGCCGACGATCAGCGACTCCTTGTTGGCCAGGGCGAGCGTGCGGCCCGCCTTCAGCGCGGCCAGTGTCGGGGCGAGCCCGATGGAGCCGGTGATCCCGTTGAGCACGGTGTGGCAGTCGCTCGCGGCGAGCGTGGCCGCCGCGTCGGGTCCGGCGAGGATCTCGGGGAACGGCTCCCCGGCCCCGTACCGCTCGCGCAGCGCCTCGCGCAGGGCGGGGACCGCGTCCTGGTCGGCGACGGCGACCGTGCCGGCGCGCAGCCGGTGCGCCTGCTCGGCGAGGAGGGCGGTCCGGCCGCCGGCGGCCGAGAGCGCGGTGACCCGGAAGCGGTCGGGGTTGCGCAGGACCAGGTCGATGGCCTGGGTGCCGATGGACCCGGTGGAGCCGAGGATCACCAGATCCCGGCGGCCGTCCGCGGTGTCGAAGAGGAGATGCGGATCGGCGAGGGGGGCGGGGCTGTCGCTCATGCCCCCCATTGTTGCCGCTCCGGCTGTGGGTGTGGCTCAATGCGGGCAGGAAGGTCGCCGTGCTGGTCGGTGCGGGCGCGCTGAACGCCACCGACGAGGTCATCGCCGTGGCCGAAAAACTCGGCGC